>JBAVYC010000182.1:0-17816 GCA_049698595.1 Desulfobacterales bacterium
GTTGTATTGGATTTATAAACAAGAGAAATTTCGTATCAATCCCAAAGAGAAATATGAAACCACGCTGACCCCGGTCCTTTTAGGTGAATTGCTGGTTCTTCGCACTGAAAAGACAACCGCCACGGTGATGATCACTGACTCACGCATGGCGATTGAACCGGGAACCAAAATCATTACTCCGTTTAAATTAGAGTAGAAAGATTCGGCGCAGAAAATAAAACGCCAATCCTGTTTCTATTGGGATTGGCGTTTTTTTTTGCAGAATCAAAGCCCTAACTTACAACATGTTGTCAGAAAAGATCTGCTAAGGGCCTACCTGCGGAGGAAATCAACGCCATTTTGCAGGAGTTGAATGCCGACAGGCAGAGCGGTCTGCGGAAAGGCGCCACGGCGTTTGGCAATTTCTTTGCGGCGCGTCCAATCAGGATGATTGGTCCAGTGATTATAACCTTCCGGATGCGGCATCAGGCCGAATATCCGCCCGGTGGGATCGCAAATACCGGCGATATCACTTATCGAGCCATTGGGGTTGAAAGGAAAACGCCCGTCAGCGAGTTCGCCGTCAGGCTGAGCATATTGAATGGCCACCTGGTTATTTCTCAAAAGTTCGGCCAGGGTGGTTGCATCTGTGAAAAATTTACCTTCACCATGGCGTACCGGTAGTTCCGCCAGGTCGATCCCCCGGGTAAAAACACACGGAGATACCGGATTCACCTTAAGGATGACCCATTGATCTCTGAAATTTCCGCAGTCATTAAATGTAAGTGCCACCGATCGTCTCTGATAGTCATGCGCCAGACCCGGTAGCAGACCCAGATTGACCAGCGATTGGAATCCATTGCAAATCCCCAGAACAAGATTGCCTTTTTCAACAAATTCAATAATCTGACCACCGATATTGGTCTTTAGCCGGACCGCTTGAATCACGCCGGCACCATGATCGTCACCCCAGCTGAATCCCCCTATAAACACCAGCATCTGAAAATCATTAAGGCTGGCCGAACCATCTATAAGTGAATTGATATGGGTCCGTACAGCAGTGGCACCGGCAAGCTCCAAGGCATAGGCTGTCTCATGATCACAGTTTAATCCATAACCGGTCAGCACCAGTGCTTTTATATCACTCACATCATTTCTCCTGTGATTGTCATCTCTCTTCTGTCATCTGTTCCCTGTCTTCTGTCTTCTGTCCTCTGTCCTCTGTCTTCTGTCCTCTGTCTTCTGTCCTCTGTCTTCTGTCCTCCGACATCTGTCATCCGTCCTATATCAGATCCCCAAAGGTCAAATTCCAGGCCGTCTTTAGATCTGCCACGGAAACCGTCATAATGACATCTTGTTCAATTCCCCGGACAACGAAATCCGTCTCCGCGGTAACCGTTCCGATGAAGCCGTAGGCCACTCCTTTAAAAAGGTCTTCAAATGCCTCCCGGTGGACCGGATTAACCGTCACAATAAAACGCCCGGCCGATTCGGAAAACAACAGGACATCATCACGCTCAACATCGCGCAACGGGACCCGTGCAAGATCTACCTCCAGGCCGAGATTGCCGCCCATGGCGACTTTGGCCAGGTGAACGGCCAAGCCGCCGCGATATATCCCGTGGACTGAGGCCACCACGTCATTTTCGATGGCGCATTGTAAATTGCGGTACATGGGGATAAATTCAGCCGTCCGCACCTCGGGAACATTACGCCCGATGTATCCCAGATGCTCGTAATATTCCGATCCGCCCAGCTCATTGCTGGTAGACCCCAGAACGTACACCAGATCACCGGCCATTTTAACGTCCATGGTCACGCATCGGGTGACATCTTTGATAACGGAGATGGTTGAAAACTGCAGTGTTTCAAGCGCCGAAACTTTGTGCGTTTCGCCATAGCGCCCGGTAAGATTGCCGTCGACATACATGCTGTCTTTGCCGGAAAGCAGTGGAATTTCGTATGCCAGACATAAATCACGCAAAGCCCGACAGGAGCGCACCAACTGGGCCGCTTTGAACTTGCCGTCCGGATTTTCTAAAGGATCATACTGGATATTGGGCCAACAAAAATTATCGACGCCGCCGATATGATCTAAATCGGCCCCCACAGCTAACAGCCTGCGCACGGCTTCATCGATGCTGCAACTGGTCATGTGATAAGCATCGATGGTGGAATAGGTCGGCAACAGGGCCTGAGCAAGTGCCAGGCCTTTTTGAGAACCAAGCACCGGTCGGATCACGGTTGCATCGCTGTTCATGTCACGATCGGCACCGACCAGGGGTTTGATTACACTGGTCCCCTGGACTTCGTGGTCATATTGCCGGGTAATCCATTGGGTTGAACAAATATTGGGCCGGCAAAGAAGATCCTTTAACAAACCAGCATAATCCCGGGGCGGCTTGAGAACCGGCTCATACAGTCCGCGCTGTTCGGCAGAGACCCATTCGGCATCAAATTCCCACTGGGGAAAGCCTGATTCGAGCAAATCCAGATCTACGTAGGCACACGTCTTGCCATCATAGGTGATCTGAAGCTTACCGGAGTCCGTATAGCGGCCGATGACTGTACTTTCGACGGCATGTTTCTCGGACAATTCAAAGAAACGGTCGTGGTCGTCGGCAAGGATCGCTACCGTCATTCGCTCCTGGGATTCGGACACCCAGATTTCCCATTGATCGAGCCCCTCATATTTCAAGGGCACTTTCTCCAGTTCAATTTCACACCCGTTGGAAAACCGGGCCGACTCCCCTATGGATGACGACAAACCGCCGCCGCCGTTATCAGTAATAAATCGAATTAACCCCTCGTCTCGGGCTTCCAGTAGAAAATCATGCATCTTTTTCTGGGTATAGGGATCACCGATCTGAACATGTCCGGCCGGTGTGTGCTCTGAAAACGTCTCCGAGGCGGCGGTAACACCGTGGATTCCGTCTTTGCCGACTCTCCCGCCGCACATGATCACCAACTCACCGGCGGATGTGCGTTTTTTTTCGGCCGGAGTACCGTTAATTTCCGCCGGCATCAGTCCCACAGCCGTCACAAATACCAGACATTTTCCCAAATAACCCGGATGAAACAACACCTGGCCGAAGGATGTGGGAATGCCGCTTTTATTGCCGCCATCTCGTACGCCTTCAATCACACCGTCCAAAAGGCGGCGGGGATGTAGATGCGGTTTGAGGTCACCGTCGTAATCTCGCGGTCCAACGCAGTAGCCATAACTTCCCATCACTAATTTTGAGCCCTTGCCGGTTCCCAACGGGTCCCGATAAACGCCCACAATTCCCGTGATAGCGCCTCCATAGGCTTCCATGTTGGATGGCGAGTTATGCGTTTCCCCCGTAATCACGTAGTAGTGATCATTGTCAAAACGTCCGGCGCCGGCATTGTCCCACAAAACCGAAATCACCCATGGCTTTTTCGCCTTTAACATCAGGGTCGGACCCTCGATAAACGTTTTGAACAAGTTATCGACAATTTCAGTTTTGCCGGTGGTCCGATCGCGGTAATTAAATAATCCGCGAAATGTGTTGTGGTTGCAGTGATCACTTCTGGCCTGGGAGATATATTCAAGTTCGACATCGGTAGGATCGTCAAGCCCTGCCTGGGACCGCGCTGACCGGATATCTTTATCCATGAAATAGGCCCGAACGGCGGGAATATCATTGGAATTTAACGCCAAGTTGCGTTCATCGCTGATTTTTTTCAGGGAAAGCACGCTGTCTACCGGTATGGTGGTTACCGTTGGGACATGGTCGATGATGACCTTGGGAATGATGAGACCAATACCCTCTGCCGGATTCCATTGATCGATGGAAACTATTTTCCATTCCTGGATAATATTGTTGGCCAGAAGTTGACCGGCGATTTTATCCATATCTCCGGCAGTAAGGCCGTTACCCTTGATGCAGTAGCGCCTTGAGGTGTAAACCGCACCGTCCGCACCGAAGTTAAGGTTTAAAAGATCTTCGATGGCTTCCACTGCCGTGCTCCCCGGATTGTCCCTGACTCCCGGCCGAAAACCGACCCAGATGGTCCAGTCAAATTCGATGTCCAGCGGATCGTATGATGAATGCTGGGTGACGGGGTTTGTAAAAATTTCCGTCTGAACGGCTCTCAACTGTTCACCCGACAAACCGGCATCAATGGTTACAACGCTAATGGTGCGAACGCTCTCCATTTGAATGCCAAAATAACTCTTTGCCTTGCGGCAAATCCCCTCCCCTTCGGCATCCAAAAGATTTTCTTTTAACGCAATTTCTAGTCGGTGTGGCATGATGTTCAGCTAAAAAATATCCGTGTAATGTCATTATAAAATACTAGGATCATCAACAAAATCAGAAGAAATAGGCCGACCTGCTGAGCAATTTCTCTCACTTTTACGCTGACCGGGCTTCCCTTGATTGCTTCAAGAAAAAAGAACAGCAGGTGGCCGCCATCCAGCACCGGAATTGGCAGCAGATTGATGATAGCTAAATTGATGCTGATCAGGGCGATAAAAGATATCAGGCTGCCTACGCCGGCTTTAGCCGAGTCACCGGCCATCTGAGCTATCATGATGGGCCCGCCCAGGGTGTCTGTTGAGATATCGCCTTTGAGCAGCTTAGCAATGATAACCACCATCAGCTCTGTCACCCGGTATGACTGGAGCAGACTTTCTGAAAAGGCCTGGAAAAAATTCAACTCTTTTGAATAGGATTCCCTCGAAGCGGTAATACCGATTATGTAGCGTTGGATGTTTTCACCGAATATATTTTTGGCCGGCGTCTGTTCGGGGGTGATCCAAAGATCCCGGCTGGAATCTCCGCGCAGAAAGGTTAACTGAATGGATTCACCGTTACTGGCATTAATTATTTCTGCCATTTCATCCCAGCTGGTGATCGACGTTCCGTTGATGGCGGTTATCAAATCACCTTTATTAAGCCCGGCTTCAAATGCGGGGGATCCCGGCCTTACTTCTCCTATGGAAGGCTTTAGAACCAGGGTTCCCGAAAAGAAAAAAATTCCAAAAAATATAAGGACAGCAAGAAGTATATTGAAAACCGGTCCGGCGGCGACGATCAGCATGCGTTTGGCAACGTGTTTATGCGTAAAGGATAGCGGAATATCTTGCGGGGCTATTTCGGCATCCGCTTCCTCCCCAATCATTTTGACATAACCGCCAAGCGGGATCGCCGAAATTCGATAATCGGTAATGCCGATTTTTTTTCCAATCAAACGCGGCCCGAAGCCAAGTGAAAATTTCTCCACGCCGACTCCGAACAATCTGGCAATCAGAAAATGACCGAACTCATGAAAAAAGATGAGAACGCCCAGGACGATGACAAATGCAAATATATTGGTACCCATAGGTTTATTTTGCTATTGGTTATAGGTTAGGTGTTATTTATTAGACCCTGACTTGAACAGTACTCAATTAGCTGATACTGGTATTGGGTACTGGGTATCCGGCATTGGTGTTTATCGGAAAAAATTCCCCGATGCCGGTACCTGATACCTAATACCAACTACCTATAATATATAAATTATAAACAGATAGGCAACCGGCGAGGCAAATAAAAGCGCATCGATGCGGTCTAAAAAGCCGCCGTGGCCCGGCAAAATACCGCCGGAGTCCTTGACCTGAGATGAACGCTTGAATTCGGATTCAAATAAATCACCCACTTGACCGGCGAGGCCGACAGCAAGAAAGAATAATAAAACAGGGCCCCATGAAAGCGCCGGTAAGAAAAAAAATTTCCCGATGGAACCCGCCAGAAGATTTCCTGCCAGTCCTCCTAAGGCGCCCTCAATCGTTTTTCCGGGACTGATGGCCGGGTTCAGCTTGTGCCGCCCAAGATATGAACCGACATAATATGCGCTGATATCACCGGCAAAAATAATGGCGAGAAGCAAAAAGATCCAGGTCATGCCATCAGGGTCACGTCGGATCGCAACCAGAAAAGAGAGTAGTAAAGGAATATAAACGATTCCTTGAACCTGTTTGGGGATAACATTTACTACTGACGGTTTTGATTTGTAGAGGAACATCGAAATCAGGCCGACAATAACCAGATCGAGCGCGAGCACCACCAACACACTTTCAGAACCGGCGATATGGGCAGCGACAATAACGGCAAGGCCGACGAAGTATCCCCACCAGATCACAACACCGTTCAATATGTCGCTATCGGCATTAAATACGATGCGGTAATATTCCCAGAGCGAACATATACAAGCGAAACCGACCAGAATAATGAAAGGAAAGCCGCCAACGTACACTAGAAATATAAGAAACGGTAAGGCACTCAGTCCTGTGATCCAACGCTTAAGATGCACCTGATTAGTTTACTCCGTTGCAGAAGTTGAAAAGCCAGCAAGTTGAATGGCTAAATTGGACGATTTAACTCATTTAGGGCTCAGACGGTGCCGAATCTGCGTACACGGACCTGGAAGTCTTTCAAGATTTGCAGGAGTTCTTCCTTACTGAAATCAGGCCATAACGTAGAGGTGATAAATAGTTCCGTGTAGGCGATTTGCCAGAGCAAAAAATTGCTGATCCGCATCTCCCCGCTGGTTCTGATCAACAAATCCGGATCAGGAATATCCCGGGTATAAAGATGGTCGGAAATCAGTTCTTCATTAACTGCTTGCGGGTCAATTAAACCGTCTTTGATTTTTCCAGCCAGCTCCTGAACCATACGGACAATCTCAGCCCGGCCGCCATAGCTCAGCGCCAGGATTAGATCCATGCCGGTTCCCTCCCTGGTGGCCGTTATGCTCTGATCCAAAGCTTCCCGAACTTTTTTCGGTAATCGGTCTAACTGACCGATCACCCGCAGCCGGATATTGTTCTCCACCATCTCCTTTCGTTCTGATTGGAGGAATTTTCTCAGGAGGGCCATCAGTGCCTCAACCTCTGTTTTCGGTCGCTGCCAGTTTTCTGTAGAAAAAGCGTATAGGGTCAGGTAGGATATACCGATTTGGCGGCAGGTCCGAACAATGGTTCGAACCGTCTCCGATCCCTTTTCATGACCGTTGATGCGGTTTAGCAGGCGTTTTTTGGCCCATCGACCGTTGCCGTCCATTATGATGGCAACATGGGCAGGCAATTTGGTGGTATCCAGTTCAATAGAGTTGGATGAAGACGGGCTAGAATTCAAGGATCTCTTTCTCTTTTTCTACAAAGCATTCATCAATCTGCTTAATCTGCTCATCGGTTATATTTTGAACCTTATCCTGAGCTTTAAAGGCATCATCTTCCGAAATCTCACCATCTTTTTTCATACTTTTCAGCAGCTCGTTTGAATCACGTCGAATGTTCCTGAGGGAGACCTTGTAGTCTTCACTAATTTTACGAACAACTTTGACCAACTCTTTGCGTCGATCTTCGGTAAGCGGCGGTATCGATATTCGAATAATTTTACCATCACTGGACGGGGTCAGTCCCAAGTCCGATTTTAAGATGGCCTTTTCAATATCTTTAATGACGGAAACATCCCAGGGTTGAATCGTGATCAGGCGACTTTCGGGTACGGCAAGTGTCGCCATCTGGTTCAAAGGCGTCAGTGTGCCGTAGTAATCAACCTTTATCCCGTCAAGAATAGATAGAGACGCACGTCCTGTTCGGACGCGTTTCAATTCGTTCTTTAAAGCATTTACGGATTTACCCATGCTCTCCCGGGTTTCGTCATATATTGATTCAATCATGGGAAATGACCTCGTAATTGTTCCAACTTTTTAGTTTTCAGTCCCTGGCGGACTATGTTTCAGGTATGCTCAGCCAATGGCCGCCGAGGCGACCAGTTTGACCGCAAAAGAGACTCATTGAAACCCGAACCCCGCTTAGTGGTCAATCGACGTTCCGATTTCCTCGCCGCAGACAAACCTTCGAATATTTCCCTTTGTTTGTAATTTAAAAATGGTAAGAGGCAGTTTATTATCCATGGCAAGAGAGATTGCCGTCATATCCATGACCCGGAGTTGCTTTTCCAGAACTTCCATGTAACTGATACGCTTCAACAACTTGGCGTTTTTGTCCTTGACGGGATCAGCGTCGTAAAGTCCGTCGACCTTGGTGGCTTTTATAAGAATCTCAGCATGGATTTCCTGAGCCCGGAGCACTGCCGCGGTATCGGTTGTAAAATAGGGATTTCCCGTTCCGGCGCCGAATATGACGGCGCGTCCCCGCTCCAAATGACGGTTGGCTCTACGCATGATGTAAGGTTCTGCGACCTCATGCATTGAAATCGCTGTCTGTACTCGGGTTTCCACACCCTGCTTTTCCAGGGCGTCCTGTAGGGCCAGGCTGTTAATGACCGTCGCCAGCATCCCCATGTGGTCGGCCGAAGTTCGATCCATTCCATATGAACTTGCCGCAATGCCGCGAAATATATTGCCCCCCCCGACAATGATTCCGATTTGGACACCCAATTCGACAACGGAACGGATTTCTCCGGCCACAAATTTAATCATGTCGGGACTGATGCCGAAACTCTGGTCACCCATCAGGGCTTCGCCGCTTAATTTAACGGCAACTCGCTTATAACGGGGGTTGTCCATTTTACTGCTCGCCGATCTGAAAACGCACAAACCGTTTGATCGTAATGTTTTCTCCAATTTTAGCGATCAACTCATTCAACAGATCTTCTACGGTCATATCCGGATCACGCACATAGGCCTGCTTAATCAGGCAATTTTCTGTGAAGAATTTTTTCAATTTGCCATCAACTATTTTAGCGATCACGTTTTCAGGTTTTCCCGTTTCAAGGGCCTGGCTTTTATAAATTTCTTTTTCCCGACTGACAATTTCTTCCGGAACATCTTCGGCCTGGATACTCAAGGGGTTGGTGGCGGCGATGTGCATGGCGATGTTTTTGGCGAAATTAACAAAATCTTCGTTTTTAGCGACAAAATCAGTTTCGCAATTAACTTCTACCAGCACACCCAGTTTGCCTCCCATGTGGATATAGGATTGGATGATGCCTTCCGACATCGCCCGGCCAGCTCGTTTGCGCGCGGTCGCCAATCCTTTTTTTCTAAGAAAATCAACTGCTTTATCAATATCTGCGTCACACTCCACCAGCGCCTGTTTACAATCCATCATGCCGGCACCGGTTTTTTCCCGCAGTTGTTTCACCATCGTCGCACTAATTGTTGTCATGTTGCTCTCCTGTCGTTTCAGCTTCGCTTTTTTCTTCTGATTCGCTGTTCGGTACTTCTGACGTCGTTTCCGGGGCATCAATTCTCTCGGTGGTTTCGCTCCCCGAGCGTTTAATTATTTCTACAACCGGGCCGGCGGTGCCGTCTGAAATGATTTTGCGTTCACCCGGTTTTAATTCGGCACTGATGGTTGTCACTTCGGGTTCCTCTTCAATTTCCTTATCGGCTTCAGCCTGTTGTCTCTCGGCTAAGCGTTCCTGGCCATCGATGCAGGCATCCGCCATTTTTGAAGTAAGCAACCGGATGGCCCTGATGGCATCATCATTGCCGGGTATAATATAATCAATATCATCCGGGTCGCAATTGGTATCCACAATAGCAATGATGGGTATGTTAAGTCGCCGACCCTCACGGACGGCAATGGCTTCATTTTTAGGATCGACCACGAACATCGCTCCGGGCAGTCCGTTCATGGTGCGAATTCCGCCGAGGTTGCTATCGAGTTTGATACGCGCTTTGCCAAGTTTGAGTCGTTCTTTTTTAGGAAAAAGTTCGATGGATCCATCATTTTGGATATTGTTCAGATAGTTGAGGCGATCTATACTCTGCCGGATCGTTTGAAAATTGGTCATCATACCGCCGAGCCATCGGTTGTGAACGTAAAACATCTCGCAGCGGTTGGCTTCTTCATAGATGGAATCGCGCGCCTGCTTTTTGGTGCCGACGAATAGCACAGATTTGCCTTCAGCTACTGTGTTGACGACAAAGTCATAAGCTGTTTTGAACATCCGCACGGTTCGTTGCAGATCGATAATATAGATTCCGTTTCTGGCGCCAAAAATATAGGGCTTCATTTTCGGATTCCAGCGTTTCGTTTGGTGGCCGAAATGCACGCCGGCTTCCAGCAGTTCTTTCATGGTTACATAAGCCATCGTTTTCTCCTTTTCGTATTGGTTATTCCACCGCCATCATCATTCCAGCTTCCGACTTTCAGTGAAAGCACCGGGAAACGGGTCCGATAGCGTGGGTGTTATAAAAATCTTTTTTAATAGCAAATAAAATTATCGGCCGCAACACTTTTCTTCATTTTACTGTAAAGTATCAAATAACCCTAAACTCGCAACCCGTGTCACCCTCTTTTTCGCATCCAAACCACACGGTCACAGCCGCTGTAGTCCCTGGAATAATTGAAATCATCATAAAAATCGCAGTCGGATACAATTCTATGGACATCATCTTTCTGTTCATGACCGATTTCCAGCAAGAGCATACCATGCGGCTTCAGGTAAAGGTGGGCGCTGCCGATAATTTTTCTAAAACAGGCCAGCCCGTCTTTATCACCATTGAGCGCCGCAAGCGGTTCAAATCGATGTATTTCCGGCTGCAGTTTGCCAATCATCTGACTGGGAATATAAGGCGGATTGGACACAATCATATCGAACCCGGATTTTTTCTGACTCAACGGTGTGAACCAGTCACCGACAAAGAAATGGATCCGCCCGGAAAAATCGTGGCGTGCAGCATTTCTGCTTGCCAATTCCGCTGCCTTCTTAGAATAATCTGATGCAAAATATACATGCCGGGGCTGCTGCGACACCAGAGCAAGTACAATGGCCCCCGATCCGGTCCCGAGGTCAAGAATGCACTGGGGATGTGAAGACGGGATCTTTGATAAAAAACTCAGGGCGACTTCCACCAGGCATTCGGTTTCCGGTCTCGGTATCAGGACATCTTGAGTGATCTCAAAATCCAGGGACCAAAACTCTTTAACGCCAAGGATATAAGCGACCGGTTCACGCCTGATTCTGCGCTTAATCAACATTTTGAATGTGTTCAGTTCTTCGGCAACCAGCGGTTGGTCGAAATTTAAATACAGATCAATGCGTTTGACCTTCAACGTGTAGGCAAGCAGTATTTCGCCGGTTGCCCGGGGACTGTCAATATCATGATTCTTTAAATATGACGTTGCCCAGCGGATAAGTTTGATAATGGTCCATTGCGTCTTGGCGGCGGCAATGTTTTTTTTTTCTGGCATGGACTCACATCGAAATTATATTTTGATCTCTTATTTCTTCCGGCTTTCTACCTAACCCGGATAAACAGGAATTGACTATTGAATATTAAAGGTTTCAGGTGTCAGGTTTCGGGTGTCAGGAAATCCAATCACTAAATCCTGAACACTGACACCTGACACCTTCATTTTCTGACAACTGGACTTAGACCTGATCCACATTCTGTAGGGCTTGGGTCTGATAGTAAGTGGCCAGGCTGTCGATGAGTTCGTCAATATTACCTTGCAGAATATGTTCCAGCTTGTAAAGTGTGAGTCCGATCCGATGATCGGTCACCCTCCCCTGGGGATAGTTGTAGGTTCTGATTCTGCCGCTCCTGTCCCCCGAGCCCACCTGGTTCTTGCGCTCTTCGGATCGCTTTTCGTTCTGCTCCAAGATCATTTGATCCAGCAATCTTGCCCGCAGAACCTTCATGGCCTTTAATTTGTTTTTAAGTTGTGATTTCTCGTCCTGGCAGGTTACCACCAGGCCGGAAGGCAGATGCGTAATGCGTACGGCCGAATCCGTGGTATTCACGCTCTGCCCCCCCGGACCGGTGGATCGGTAAACATCGATCTTGAGTTCGGATGAATCAATTTCAACGTCGACCTCATCCGCCTCGGGCAGGACAGCCACCGTCACCGCGGAGGTATGGATGCGTCCCTGGGCTTCCGTGGTGGGCACCCGCTGCACCCGATGGGTGCCGCTTTCATACTTTAATACGCTGTAAGCCCCTTTGCCCTGAATCATGGCAATGACTTCTTTCAGGCCGCCGACACCGGTGGCATGGTGGGTGATGACATCTATTTTCCAGTTACGGCTTTCAGCATAGCGGCTGTACATCCGGTATAGATCGCCGGCAAATAATGCCGCCTCTTCCCCGCCGGTACCGGCCCGGATCTCGACGATGACGTTTTTATCATCGTTGGGATCTTTGGGCAGCAAAAGCTTTTTAAGCTCGGACTCGAGATCTTCTTTTTCCCGGTTCAGTGTTGCAATCTCATCCCGCGCCAGGTCTTTTATCTCGGGATCAGCGTCCTTCAACAGATCCTGGCTTTCATCAAGATCGTGCAGGATCTGCTTGTATTGGCGGTAAACCGTAACGACCTTGTTTAGTTCGGCATGTTCGCGCACATAGGTCTGGTAAGCGTCGCGATCATTAACAATTTTCGGATCGCTCAAATGCTTCTCGACCTCAATGAAGCGCTCTTCAACCCCTAATAATTTGTCAAACATTGGTCCTGGTATCCACTTATGGATTTACCCGGCAACCCGATGAAACCTTCGGGTAGCCGGCGCTTAAACATTTGTTTTTGACGGTTCTGATTATCTGTTGCGGGAGAGGAATCCGGCCGGTTTGTCCGGTCAACATCCAATCAAGCCTTTATGACACTCTTTTATAAGGATCAGATGCAGCTGCAAGCCGGATGTTTTCTCAGCAAAGCGAGGTGACTGGCGGGAGAAATCTAAGTGGGTTTCGCTTGGTTTTGAAATTTTTCATATTTTTTCCGGAACCGTTCGATACGACCCGCTGTGTCAATCAGTTTCTGTTTGCCGGTAAAAAAAGGATGGCATTTGGAGCATATTTCAACGCGGATATCGGACTTGGTCGAACCGACCTCTATCTCGTTGCCACATGCACATCGTATGCCGGTATCAGCGTAGTCAGGATGTATGCCGTTTTTCATAGTATTTTCAACCCCCTAAAATTAAAAGTATCGTAATATCTGCCCTGTCGGGCGGTTAGAAAAAGCAATTCTTCGGGGCCTCCGAATTTACCCCAAGAATAAAATAATAGAATCGTGGTGATCCATATATAGCGAAAAAGAAAATATGTCAATTACCATATTTACAAAAGCCTCATTGTCCTTCCTGAATTTGGGATATTGTAGTTTGGAAGTTTTTTTTCGGCGCTTGCATTTTGTTATTTCCGGTTTATCCGGGTTAGGCGTTCATTGAATTTAAGAATGCTTTGTTATCTTTTGTCCCGCTCATTTTTTCAAGTAGAAATTCCATGCTGTCCACTGTATTTAACGTCGTCAACAGTTTGCGTAAAATCCAGACTCGGTTCAATCGCTCTGCATCTAGAAGCAGTTCTTCTTTTCGGGTACCGGAGCGTTTGATGTCAAAAGATGGAAACACGCGCTTGTCGGCCAGTTTGCGATCCAGTTGAATCTCGGCGTTTCCGGTTCCTTTAAATTCCTCGAAGATGACCTCATCCATTCGACTGCCGGTATCAACCAGTGCGGTGGCCATAATCGTCAGACTGCCACCTTCTTCGATATTTCGGGCTGCACCAAAAAACCGCTTGGGGCGCTGCAACGCATTGGAATCCACACCACCGGAAAGTATCTTGCCGCTGGGCGGAACAACCGAGTTGTAGGCCCTGGCCAAACGGGTAATACTGTCCAATAGGATAACAACATCCTTTTTATGCTCCACCAGCCGTTTGGCTTTCTCAATCACCATCTCGGCTACCTGAACGTGCCTTTCGGCCGGTTCATCGAAAGTGGAGCTGATCACCTCCGCTTTCACCGTTCGCTGCATATCGGTCACCTCTTCGGGTCGCTCGTCGATCAACAGAACAAATGGCACAACATCATTGTGACTGGCAATAATCGAATTGGCAATCGCCTGCAGCAACATGGTTTTGCCGGATCTCGGCGGGGATACGATCAGACCTCTCTGGCCGAATCCGATGGGGATCATCAAATCCATGATGCGGGTAGAAAAATTATCCTTATCGACTTCGAGCGAGATCTTGCGTTCCGGATAGAGCGGGGTCAGATTATCAAAAAGAATCTTATCCCGGGCAACTTCGGGGTCTTCGTAGTTGACGGCTTCAACTTTTAATAGTGCGAAATATCTTTCCGACTCCTTCGGCTGCCGAATCTGTCCTGAAACGGTGTCTCCGGTTCTTAGATTAAAGCGGCGTATTTGGGACGGGGATACATAAATGTCATCCGGACCTGGCAGGTAATTGGAATCCGGCGATCGCAGGAAGCCAAAACCGTCGGGTAAAATCTCCAAAGTACCTTCACCGAAAATGAGGCCATTTTTTTCGATCTGGGACTGAAGCAATGCAAACATCAGTTCCTGTTTACGCATCCCGGCGGCCCCCTCAACTTTCAATTTCTTGGCCATCTGGGTGAGTTCGCTGATTTTTTTTTCTTTAAGTTCAGCAATGTTCATTAAATTGTTTCCTTTAATTTTTTTCATCTATACTACCTAATTCGATTACCCATTGATTTTTATAAAAAAACGCTTTCATGGATTCCATATCCATAAAGCAAATAAATTTAAGCAGCTGAAATTATGCTAAATTTACAGCTGCACCCTACCCGGCATTTTTTTTGTATTCTTTATTTTGACGTATTTAACTTTATCAAGACCGGCAAAACAGATAAGAAGATGCAAACATATCCGTATGGTGTTCCTTATAAACGGTGATTAACTGATTGGATCCATGCCGGTTGTTAAGGAGGAATTTGAGTGTTAAGTGAAATATGTTAGAAGAAAATAAGGTATCCTCTTATTCTGGCGGGTTCCACATACCTTAATTCGTATACACCTAATTAATATTACATAAATTGCTGCCTGTCAAGCGCTTTCAGGGATTTTTGGTTTTCCGGTCAAAAAATTTTGCGGGCATGCTCGCAAGACGCGGCGACTTAATGAACCGGGTAAACACCCTTTGGTGAGAATATTGAGATTTTATGGCGCCGATTTGAAAAATATCAGAATTCATGAGATATATTAATCTAAAATGATTCCTTTTGATATAAATATTTTCCCGGATAGAAAGGGAGTCTATATCGTCGGTGGTTCGATCCGCGATCTTATATGCGATCGTACACCCTTCGACTACGACGTGGTCGTTCAAGGTGATCCTGCGTCCTTTGCCAAACGCTTGGCATCCAAAACGTCCGGCCGGTTGGTCGAACTCGGCAAACATGAGCAGACAATGCGGCGGGTCATCACAAGAGATCTCATATTCGATATCATGCCGCTCAATGGGACAACCATTGAAGAAGATCTTCTCCAGCGGGACTTTACCATCAATGCGATGGCAGTGGCAGTATCTTGCGGACGCTTGATCGATCGACTGGGCGGGCGGCAGGATTTGGCGTCAAAAAAAATCCGCATGGTTTTCATGGACGTCTTCCGCAAAGATCCGGTGCGACTTATTCGAGCCTACCGCATGGCGGCTGCTTTTAATTTTTCCATTGATCCGGATACACGCAGGATTCTGGCGCGAGATGCACATCTTGTCAGCGGATCGGCCGGGGAAAGAATCCGAGAGGAGTTTTTTAAAATCCTTCAATGCGCCGGGTCCCATGCTTATCTGGCTGATATGGCCGACAGCGGCCTGCTTTTCAAAGTATTTCCAGAACTTCTGGTATTAAAAAATTACCGGCGGCCCGGTGCAAATCCCCAAAACCTTTTTGAGCAGACCCTTGCTTCCTATCATGGCCTCGAAAAATTATTGGATGCCGGGGGTCAGCTTAATAAATTGCTTGGGAATCGGATTTTTCAGGATGTTGATGCCGACCGGGCGACGCTCATAAAATGGGCAATTTTATTTCACGACATCGGCATATCCGCTAGGCAAACAATTGCAGCAAAGGACAACCACAATTTTAGCAGCCATGCTTTGAAAAGTACCGCCATGGTCCAAAAAATCTGTCAACGTCTGCGATTTTCCAGAAGGCAGATGGACGCCATCGGTTTAATTATCGCAAATCATTTGCAGCCTTTTTTATTATTCCGGGCCCAGCAAAAAAAAATTCCGTTCCAAAAAGCGTTCGCCCGCTTTTTTATGAAATGCCGCGACCTTACCCCCGATGTTTTGCTGCATGCCCTGGCGCAATTGATGGGTGAAAGGGATTTACTGGATCCCGAGCTAAAAGAATTTACCGACTTTATCCGGACACTCATCCAGAACTATTATTCGGTTTTACTACCCCGCACATCGTTGCCTGCGCCTTTAACCGGCAAGGATTTAATCAATGAATTCGGTTTAAAACCCTCCGCAGAATTTAAGCGTATCCTCGCGCGCATAGAAGAAGAACATCTGACCGAGAAGGTGCTGACACGCCGCCAAGCTCTTAAACTCGTCGAGGAGCTGATAGGCCGGCAACATCAGACATCATGATATCGGCGTTAACCACCAAATTTGTCCAGTGCTGAATAAATCTGATCGCGAATTGCTTCGACCTTACCGACGCCTTCAATCCGGATATATTTCGGTGCGGCCGATTCACCGGAACTTTCCCAGTTTTTATAGTAATCAATCAAGGGTTCGGTTTGGGCATGATAGACATCGAGCCGATTGCGAACCGTTTCTTCCTGGTCGTCATCTCGCTGGATAAGTGCCTCGCCGGTAACATCATCTTTGCCCTTCTCTTTGGGAGGATTAAATGTGATGTGGTAGGTTCGCCCGCTGGCCAGGTGAACGCGTCGCCCACTCATACGTTTGATGATTTCTGCGTCCGGCACATTGATGTCGACCACTGCATCGATCGCTACGCCGGCATCCTTCATGGCATCGGCCTGGGGAATGGTGCGGGGAAAACCATCGAACAGGAACCCTTTTTGACAATCTGCTTTTTCAATACGTTCTTTGACGAGTCCGATGATTACTTCATCGGGCACCAAACCTCCCGAATCCATGTATCCCTTGGCTTTCTTACCCAGTTCGGTTCCGTCCTTAATTGCAGCCCTGAGCATGTCACCGGTGGAAATCTGTGGAATCTGGTATTTATCTTTGATGTAATTAGCCTGGGTCCCTTTCCCTGCTCCGGGTCCGCCCAATAAAATCAGACGCATATTTAAACCTCCTTTTCATAATTTGAAAATAAATTGTGGCCTCTTGTAATCTTGGCCCCGCCGCGGCGGGAGACGCGAAGGCCTTTGCGATACTTTTCCGAATCCTGTTCGTCTCGATAATTTTTGACGGCAGAGTATGGCTGAATGCCGGATGGGTGTCAAGGGAATAATTGAATATATCGGAATTTCTACAATTAATTGGAATCACAGTATTTTTTATGACCATTTCCTGGTCGAGCCGCTTGGAATGATGGAATAAGAGAGTGCTGCAATATTGGCATCAAAATGCGGAAAAAGGTTAAAAAAATCCTTTTACATGAAATTTTTTCTTGCCAATCGTTGCCTTATTCGGTTATATGTAGCTTTTAAGGAATTATCTAATAACCATCAGAAATACCAGGCATTGCAATATTATCTGATGGCAAGAAGGGGGCGAGGTATTTGAAGGATATTGAAGTCAGGGTCATTGACAATGATATTGAAAAAGCAATGCGCATTTTGAAAAAGAAGATTCAAAACGACGGCCTTTTCAAGCGCTTAAAATTAAAAAAGAGCTATGAAAAACCAAGCGAATTTCGCCGCCGCAAACAGCGCGAAGCTTTAAGGCGCGAGCGCATCGCAGCCAGCAAAGCAAGACACAGAAGATAATATCAATTAAAGCTAAAGGAAAAACCCGGTAAGGTTACACAATTGCCGGGTTTTTTAATGGGTATGGACTCCGACAATTCATATAACAGCTGCCTGGAAAGCATGTATGGCCTGAGAAGATTCGGCATCAAGATGGGGTTGTCGACCATCAGGACTATTTTATCC
>JBAVYC010000183.1:0-1971 GCA_049698595.1 Desulfobacterales bacterium
GTCATAATGGTTAATATAAAAGTAACATATTGATATTGTAAGAATTATATTTTTAATCAGTTATGGCATGCTAATTGCGATAAAAAATACCAGTGGTTACGTGCGTGTTCAGTAAAACAACATGAAAGGAGCACAAAATGTCTGTTCAAGTTATGAGTGTACGGAAATTCCAAATTGATGAGATAGAAAAACTGATTTCACTTCTTACGGAATTAAGCTCCCATTCAAAAGAACAACCGGGTTATATTTCTCGCGAGACATTAAGAAGCCTTGAGAATCCGGAAGAATACCTGGTCAGATGCCAATGGGAGACGGTTGAGGACTGGGATAAATGGCTGCACAGCAAAGAAAGAAGGGATATTCAGGGCAAAATAGATTCTATCATCGGAGAAAAAACCTTTTACGAAGTCTTTGAGTCCGTGAGCCAATAATTCAAGATAATGAAAGTGAAATGAATTTAGCCAGTTAACTTATGAAGTGACACAGCGGACTTACTCAAATAACTTGGCGATATGCACGGCGCTCACCTAAAATTCGAGGATTTTGGCCAAGGGATTAAAAGATTCGGCATTGGTGAGCACGTTTGTTCGGTATCGCATCAGCTGCGTATCACGGTATGACCTCTTCCTTGTTGCGCTCTCGTACCTCTATCCGTTCCGGGGCCCTGGCTGCTTGGTCCTGTTCCATCTCCTCTTGGCATTTTACTCATCTTTTTTGGTTCCATGTTTTCGGACACTGAAATTAGGATTCGATACCCTTCCTGGTTGCCACCCCTTTTTGATAATAGTGCTTAAATTCTTGCATTTCAGTAACCAAGTCTGCTTTTTCAACGATTGCTGCTGGACAATATCGACCTGTGAGGATCAATTCAACTTCTGATGGCTTTTCCGCCATAATTGAAACCACCGCTTCGTTCCGCAATAATCCAAAATGGATCGCAACACAGACCTCATCCATAATAACAATGTCATATTTAGCGCTTAACATGGCTTTCCGCGCTTGCTTTAATGCTTGTTGAGCAGCCGCTATATCTTTATCGTCGGGTTGTTTCTGGCGAAGAACAAAAGTGTCGTTTCCGTACTGTTCTATTCTGATGCAATCACTAAAGTGCTTTATACTTTTAATTTCACCGTATAAAAAATCCTTCATGAACATAACGATAAAAGTCTTCAATCCACTGCCGGCAGCACGCATAGCCTGGCCTATGGCCGCAGACGTTTTACCTTTACCGTTGCCCGTATAAATCTGAATATAACCTTTTTCTAAGCTCATATACTTTTTCAATGTTTTATACGCCAATAGTTTTTAATAGTTCAAAACTCTCGAATTCCAGATAGTCTTGAATATCTTTTATCGTATAATTAATGAGTCTTTTGATTCCTTCCAAGGAACGTGTCGATCTTTTTGAAAAATCCAGGGCAATCTTATGGGCCTCTAAATCCAGTTGACTATATGGTACCACCTGATCGACGATGCCCATTTCAAACGCCTCAAGGGCGTTAAAAATTTTTCCCGACATAAGCAATTGTTTCGCTTTATTATACCCCAGCATTTTACAAAGAAAGAAGGCGCTACCGCCCTTGGGCAATGTTTCTAATTCTAAATAAGGCTTCTGGAAGATTGTGTGAGTCGCAACGATCCGATAATCGCAGGCAAGACCCATACTTAAAAACAGTGAAATAACTTCGCCGCAGTCAGCATAAATAATAGGCTTATTCAGCCTTACAATTTTTAGTATTAGCTGATCAAAAACATTGCACATTCTTTGAATCGATTTGCAGTCGAATTCAGTGTCAAGGACTTGCCGGCAAAAGTCGATATAGCCTTCGCATCCAATTTGTTCGATACAATTCATAATGACCAGGACCTTAATCGCATTGTTATCAGAAATATGGTCAAAGACATCAAACAGGGAATTTTTGATCGCTAAATCAATTGCATTCGACAGGAAATTCCTGCCCAGCTTGAGCG
>JBAVYC010000184.1:0-7469 GCA_049698595.1 Desulfobacterales bacterium
AGTTATGACTGACAATGATTTTCTGTTGCGGGAACGAGGTTTTTAATGGAAGATTGCCCTATTGACAATCTTTTAAACTCAATTAACTTGTATGAGGCACCCTTTGAACAAAAATCAATTGAGGTCATACCGCGTTATTGCCTATCAGTATTTTTATTTAAATCAGATAATCAGCTTATCACCTGAATTTTTCACCCAAATAATAATTTGCCGATAATCGAGTTCAAAAATGATAAACCACACCATAATTCATTATTTCATTCATAAGAAATTACAGCACCTTCTTACCGTGTTACTCATTGTTTTCGCACTTGTATGGTTGTTCGCAAGCTGTTCGACAGAAGAGCAGCCCGCAAAACCGCCCGCTCCGGACAAAACGGTTCGGGAAACCTCCGATCAGGAGCCAACCGTTCAGATCACGCTGGAAAAGCCCGATCAGACCGAAGAAATTCAAAAAAATATCAGGGCCGCAATCGAGCAAATGACCGAGTCGAAAAAACTGAAAATCGGCGATGGCTGGATTGCAGCGATTGCTATCCTGCCGGAGTTTTATGAGCGGCGGCATTTCAAACCGGCCTGGACCGCTAAGGATAAAATCGATGATTTAATGCGTGCCATTGACGACATTGAAATGGACGGATTCATTCCAGAAGACTACCATCGCCGGCAACTTCGAGAGCTATTCAAAGAAATCGAAATCCAATCTCCACCTGCGCCTCAGCTTCTGGCGGATAGAGACTTACTTCTGACGGATGCCCTTGTCCTGCTTGGATATCACCTGAATTACGGTAAGGTGGATCCGGTAAAACTGGATCCAAATTGGAATATGTCGGCCCGGATGAATCGTGAAGATCCCGCGACCCTGATTCAAGAGGCAATTGATTCCGGATCTTTTTATGAATTCATCTCCAATCTCAGACCCAGCGATGAATTCTATAATCAATTGAAAGTGGTTCTGGCACAATACCAGCGCATAAAAAATGAAGGTGGCTGGCAGCCGATCCCGGCCGGACCCACCCTGAAAAAAGGCATGGAGGATGATCGTGTTAAACAGGTGCGCAATCGTTTACTTGTGACCGGCGATCTTGCCGGCACAGCTTCGATGACATCTACGATCTTCGACGATGATCTTGAACAGGCCGTTCGGCATTTCCAGCAGAAGTATGGGCTCGAACCGGACGGCGTTGCCGGCAAAAACACGCTGGAAACGATGAATGTCCCCGTAGAGATGCGTATTGACCAGATCCGTGTCAATCTCGAACGCATCAGATGGGTGCTGCACGAAGATCTCGATACCTTTATTTTCGTAAACATTCCAGCCTTTAAAGTGTATTATGTTCGAAACGAAAAGCTGGCGTGGACCCGTCGGGCCCAGGTGGGAAAACTCTTTCGCCAAACACCGGTCTTCAAGGCCGATATGACCTATCTGGAGTTTAATCCCACCTGGACGGTTCCGCCGACAATTTTAGCAAAAGACATTCTGCCTGCCGTGAAAAAAGACCCGGGCTACCTTGCGAAACGCAATATCCGTGTCATTGACAGTAAAGGCAAAATCGTCAATCCAAAATCCATCAACTGGTCAACATACACAGGTAAAAATTTTCCCTATCAACTTCGGCAAGATCCCGGGCCGAGCAATGCGCTCGGACAGGTGAAATTTATGTTCCCCAACAAACATCTGGTTTACCTGCACGACACCCCCAGTAAGAATCTTTTTGATCGCGAATCCCGCGCCTTCAGTTCCGGCTGTGTCCGCATCGAAAATCCGTTTGAACTCGCGCTGCTGCTGCTGGGCAAAGAATGGAATGCAGAGCGGATTGATAACATCATAAAATCCAAGAAAACAACATCAGTCAATCTGGCAAAGCCGGTACCGGTGATTCTATTTTATTTAACGGCCCTTCCCGAATTCGATGGCGGATTTCATTTTCGAAACGACGTCTACAGCCGGGACGAAGCCGTTCTGGAAGACTTGAATGCAACGTTTAAACCAGCCGGCCGATTGGTTGAGCAACCGGCCGAATAAACCGAATCTGCTTCCGCATCACAATACCGCTGGTATCAATCTGAAAAACCAAAGTCCTATGTTAAAGCAGCTCTTTAATTTTAGCGATGTGTGCCGGTCCGGTCCCGCAACAGCCACCGACTACGGTGGCGCCGGCCTGCAGCCAGTGGAAAACATAGGCGGCGTAGCTGGCGGGATCAAGATCTGATCGCAGATCAAGGAAACCATCGGTTTGTTTGTCTCCGCCCAGTTGCCAGTCTTCAGGTATGGGTTGAAAGGTGTTGGCATAGCCGCCAAAATAGGTAACACCGGTTTCAAACAATTGCGGCAGGGCATTGGTAATGCTCTCCGGCGCACAGCAATTCGCCAGAAAGCCTGAAACCGGCAGATCGATTAAAAACTTTACCGCCGCGCTAATTGTTTCACCGCTTCTCAATTTACCGCCTTGATCTTCATGCAGGGTCCAGGCCACCCAGACCGGTTTGCCGGTTTGGCAGGCGGCCGAGGCGGCCGCTCTGCCCTCAGCGGCACTGGACATGGTTTCACATATGAACAAATCTACGTAGGGTGCCAGCAGAGCGGCTTGCTCCCGATACAGGGGCTCAATATCTTCCACTCTGCCGACCAGATCCGGTCTGTAACTTCCGGCCAAGGGAGGCAATGATCCTGCAATCATAACGGATGTCTCGGATTTTTGGCGCGCTTGTCCGGCCAGGGTACCCGCCAGAACGTTGAGCTCTTCAAAGCGGTCTTCAAGGCCTTCTTGGGCCAGATTGCTCCGAATGACGCCATAGCTATTGGTGGTGATAATATCGGCTCCGGCGGAAATATAATCCTGATGAATCTGTCTGACAATATCCGGAGCTTCAATTAAGCCACTGGTGGACCAGATCGCGGTTGATACGTTGACGCCACGGGACCGCAACTCGCGTCCCATGCCGCCGTCAAGCAAAATGGGTCTATCCGGGAGGTTTAAATTTTTCATTTTATAAGCTTTCATAGGCTCAGAAGTACAGGGTTCAAAGGTTTTGGGGTCCAAATTTTTTCTCCTGATATGCTTTTATTTTTTGGATCAACAGCGGCAGGAATTCCTGGCAGTCGTCCACAATGCCGTAATCCACCTGCTCGAATATCGGTGACTTGGCATCATTGTTAATCGCGATCATTACCCGGGCCCCAGCGATACCGACCATATGCTGTTGCTCACCCGACAATCCCACCCGATATAAACTCCCGGGCTCACCATTTTTCCGCTCTGTCCGATCATGGTTTCCAGTTCGGTCCAGCCTGCCTTTTATTTTTTCCTGGGGGTTAAGCTCGGAGAGAGGGGAGCCCAGGATGGGCTGATACCTGCCGAGCCTAATATTCCGATCCAAGGGACGCAATATAGTCTTTAAAACCCGTTCTTCCGGTGACCGCATATTTGTTGCCGTCGATTGCTGTGATATCTCCACTGGCAATCAGCAATTCACAGTGGCTGATCACTTCATTGGCAGCCATCTGGCTGCCAAAACCTTCCAGGAGCTTTTCGTCGAAATGTTCTCGGGCTGTTTCGGCGGCAGTTTTCGGACGACCTCCCAAAATTTCAAGAATGGCTGCGCAGCGTTTTATATGGTGCTGCCGCAGTTCCTTTACCCTGCCTGCCAAATGGATTCCATTCCAACGATTGCGATAATATAATCGATGTGCCGGAAGTACAATTATTTCTGGTAATTGAAGGGCAATTTCTTCGAGTTTTTTTAAGGATTTGATATACCGTTGCAACCCAAAAATGGCCTCAGGATCAGTATATCCAGGTTTAATTATTTCGGCGACTTCAACAAACAGCGCCTGGCAGGTGGGCCAGGGAGAAATATCGGGGAGCACGATATCTCCCACGATAATCGCCTCGTCGCCAAGCACTACCGCCAAACAGTCTGGACTGTGCCCCGCCAGGTGGAAGGTACGAATATTGGATGCAAGAGATTTTTCGCCGTCCTTGATTTTATCAACTTTCAAATTTTTTAATACGCGGTGATATCCCAAACAGTTTTTCGACCAAAAGGACTCGGGCATTGGACAATGCGAGCACTTGGCTGGAAAATTCTCTCTGTGTCCGGGCGGCGCATCCTCAGGATACTGTCGAATCAACAGATCATAGATGGCATGCGCTTTTACCTTCAGATGGGTCGATTCTATCAGTTCCGCCAAACCACCGTCATGGTCTTCGTGGCTATGGCTGATCAGCACAAACTCGAGGTCCTTGGCGCTGATGCCAGCTGATTCCAGCATTCGGATCAGATTTTTACCCTGGCCGAAGCGCCCTGAATCCACCAGGAATGGTTTAGCGGTCATGACGGCATAATTCCAGGTCGGCCCCAGATCCCAGTGTCCCCCGTAGAAATTCCTGGTGGCCAACCCATATATTTCAATTCCGGAGGGCAACTGAAATTTTACGGTCATGTCATTGCCGCTTTCATCGCCCTTGTTGATGATTTCTTTTATGTATTTTTGCAAGATTATACCGATAATAAATTGTATTTAAAAGAAATAGGTCATGTGAGGAGATGTTTTAAATTATTTATATTCACTCTCATTCAGCCAAGCGATCTTTTTTGACAATCGCATAGGTTGCCAGACCCTTGGCGACAAGGTTTTTATCTTCATCCCGAACTTCCACATCACCAATTGCGGTCATCGTCCCCCTGTGAACAATTGTTGCTTCGGCAACGATTTCGCCGCCTTTTAGGGGTTTGAGAAAATTAATCTTCATTTCCAGGGTTGAGATGGTTTCATCCTTTTTCAAAAGCCCGACCAGAGCCATCCCGACGGCCGAATCCGCCGGCGAAAAAATGGCCCCGCCGTGGGCCAATCCGATACCGTTGGCCAGCTTTTCGGTAAAGGGAAGCCGAATTTTTGCCCACCCTTTTTTGACCGCCACAAGTTCCATGCCGAGAAGAGACCAAAAAGGGTTTTTAGTCTTCTGCCAATCCAGCAAGGCTTCTTTAAACCGGGGAGCGAGCTCTTCGTATTCCGCCAAGATTTCCACCATAACCTAATTATTAAATTGGACACGAATTTTCACAGATTTCAGATATCGTTGATTGGTTGATTAGTTGATTGATTAAGTAGTTGTAAATATGGATTTATCCCATGCTTGCAAAATAATTGGACTCTTCATGGTTTAACAATCGTAACATCTTAAAATTATGACCATAATTTACCTAATCAACCACTCAACCAGTAAACTATTCAACGAGATTTGAGGTAATCCCGGATGAGCAAATTAATCAAATCAGGTTGCTCGTGGCTTACCCAATGGCTGCCGTCCGGAATTCTCTTGATGGTCAAATCGCGCACATATTCCCCGAGACCTTCCAAGTTGCCGGTCAAAAGCGCCTGATCCTGCTCCCCCCAGATGACCAGGGTGGGAACCTTGACTTCCAGCATTTCGTGGGGCAAGTTCAGGATGCCTTTGATCTTTTCCTCATCACTTTTCGATGTGGGAGGATAAAGGGGCGACACCCGGTAATAGTTCAAGCCGCCGGTCAGGGCCCCCGGGCGCGACCAGGCTTCGATGTATTTTAAACGAATCTCCTCCGTCATCTCCCATTTGCTGCCGAATTGGAAAAGTGCCTGCATGAGTCCGGCATAATTGTTTTCCGATAAGATTTGTTCCGCTTCAGGCGAACGGAACATCAGCATATATTCGCTGGCCTTTTGCTGAGCAGGATTGTGTAACAATTCCCGGGCAAATACGGCCGGATGTGGTGAATTGATGATAATCAGCTTCTCCAGCCAATCCGGATAACGCATGGCAAAAGACCAGGCCACCGCACCACCCCAGTCATGGGCCACCATGCATAATTTTTCATGTCCCAGATACTCGGCCAAAGCACGCAGGTCTTCAATGAGCTCTTTTACATGATACCTTTCAACATCCGCCGGCTTGGACGACAGGTTGTAGCCCCGCATATCCGGGGCAACGGCCTGGTAATCCTTTCCGATATCGCTGAGCTGATTTTCCCATTCAGCCCAAAACTCGGGAAACCCGTGGACAAACATCACCAGTTTCCCGGCCCCGACACTGACATAATGCAACCGCATGCCATTGACATCGGCATATTGACTTTGGAAGTCGGACATAACTCACCTCCAATTTACAAGGTTAATTTATCTTCGGATTTACAGGTTCAGAGTCAACCCGCAATATCTACCAAAGGAAGCCTAGGTAACATAATGAACCGGTCAGACTTCTTTAAAACTGCATGATTTGAATTAAATATTCATCCCCTTTGCAGAAAGCTATTCTTTGGTCGTTGATAATCAGGGTGTACTTGGCTTGAACTACAGTGAAATACTCATCAAATCAAGGGTAAATTACTCGTGTTCAACCGGTCAAACTTTAAACAGGGTCCGGCATTGCATTCGGTTGAAGGGATATTCCGGCTATACGCAAAAATCCTTCGGATAATAATTACTAAAGTATCCGTATAATATCCCGAAATAAATTAGGAACATAAGGGGGGCATTGATATGAGAAAATATACGTCGTCACTTAGTTTGTTATGGGGGCCTTTTAAATTTATCGGAAACATTTTTCACAATATTTTCAGATATCTATCATGTTGTGAATGTGATACAGCGGACGACAGGATGTTATTGCGAAAACTTTACAATGCCGGTCAGATAGATGAGGGAAAATATCACCATTTTCGTGAGCGCTCTTTGAATGACAGCTTCGACCCCGAAGAGATACCCAAATCCTCATAAATCATTTAGAATGCGCTCCCTGTCAAGGCGCCGGAGAAACAACATTTTCAAAGAGAGCTGGTTCTCCAATATCTCTCCCCAAATGGCTACTTGAATCGCCATCTGTCCCGACCGTGCCTGGGCATACTCATCGACTCAAGCCGGTGATAGTTGATGTCCATCCCAAAAACCTGATTGCATGTCAATACAATTCCGATTTCCATCGATCGATTTCATAACCAACCGGATCAAAATTCTGCTGAAAACCGGTGAACACAAGCTTATCAAAATGACATCAGGTAAAAAAGGTGAGATCCAGTTAATTTCGGTGACTTTTAACCGCAGGTTTGGTTTGCCGGTCAAATAGCGATTGATGTGCAAGATACCTTGTGCTAAGTATTGGCTTTATCACCAATTTATTCAAATTCCATCATGACTTCGAAGGGAGGTTAAAGCTCATGGCATTGGAAACGATCTTTTCGATGGACACATCCAGCATTAAATATGGTCCCGGTGTTACTCAAGAAGTCGGGTGGGATATGGAAGAGCTTGGCGCGCACCGGGTGATGGTTGTCACGGATCGCGATATGGTTGGAAGCGAAGCGGTATCCGTCACCCTCGAATCCCTTCAAAAATATAATATCGATACGGTTTTGTTCGATCAGGCCAGGGTGGAACCCACGGATGTTTCGTTTAAAGAGGCCGTAAAGTTCGCTGAAAACGGTAAATTCGA
>JBAVYC010000185.1:0-18235 GCA_049698595.1 Desulfobacterales bacterium
GCGATGAGGCCGAAGAGGAAACCCAGGCGGTCTTTATCCCGTTTACCGTATTTCAGCAGGCATTTAACTATGGAAACCTTGTGGGCTGGTTTTCGCTGACCGCCAGAAAGGATGTGCCGGCTTCAGAAGTTGAAAAAAACGCCATTAGGTTTCTGGCCGAACGCCATCAGGTAGCCCCCGATGACGTCCATGCCATCGGTCATTGGAATACTGAAAAAGAGTATCAGAAAATGACCAATTTATTCATCGGCATCAATGCCCTCATCTGGTTTGTCGGTACGTGCACGCTGATCGCGGGAGTTATCGGCGTAAGCAATATCATGCTGTTCGTCGTAAAGGAACGCACCCGGGAAATTGGTATTAAACGCGCCCTCGGTGCGACGCCGTTTGCCGTTATCGGCCAGATCATTCTTGAATCCGTTATATTGACGACGGTAGCCGGTTACCTTGGATTGGTTTTCGGTGTCGGTATAACTGAACTGGTAGCAACCGCCATGAAAAAAGCCGGCGACGGATCGGAATTTTTCAAAAATCCGGAAGTAAGTCTCACGGTAGCGACAACCGCCCTGGCCGTTCTAATTGTCTCCGGTGCTTTGGCCGGTATGATACCGGCCAAAAGGGCCGTCAGCATCAAGCCGGTAGAGGCCATTCGAAATGAATAAATTCGAATTTTTGTTCAACCGGATCCCGATAGCGGTTGGGAATAAAAGGGTTTTCAAACTTAATAGTGAGCAACGCAACGTCGACCCGGTAACCCGAAAAAAAAAGCAGGCCGCAAAATGAAATCAATTCTTAAGCTACTAACCGTCTTGCTCATTCTGGTTGTTTTCGTCGGAACCATTTTCTTTTTGTACAACAAATCCAGAAAAAAACCGGTCGTGTTTAAGACTACCACGCCCTTTGAAACCAGTATCATCAAAAAGACGGTGGCGACCGGTTCGGTCGTCCCCCGCAAAGAAATAGAAATTAAGCCCCAGGTCTCCGGCGTGGTTGAAAAAATTTATGTGGAATCCGGTGATACAGTAAAAAAAGGAACTCAAATCGCTAAGATTAAAATCATCCCGGACATGGTCACGCTAAATAATGCCGAGGCCAGGGTGAAGAAGGCCGGGCTCAACCTGAAAGATACAGCTAGAGAATGCGAGCGGCGCAAAACGCTGTTTAAAAAAGGCATCATCGCAGAATCCGAATTTCTGCAGTATGAACTTGCTTACAGCAATGCCAAGGAGGAATTGGAGGCCGCTGAAAACAACCTGACTTTAATCAGAGAGGGCGTTGCCCAGAAATATGCCGGCACCACGAACACCTTGATCCGTTCGACAATCGAGGGCATGATATTGGACATTCCTGTAGAAGAGGGCAATTTTGTGACGGAATCCAACCCATTGAACGCAGGCACGACCATCGCAACCGTAGCGGATATGAGAGAAATGATTTTCAAGGGCAAGGTAGACGAATCCGATGTCGGTAAAATCAACCCCGGGATGGATCTGATCCTTTCCATCGGGGCGATCGAAGACGAGAAATTCGATGCCTCCCTGGAATACATTGCACCCAAAGGCGTTGAAGAAAAAGGCGCCATTCAATTCGAAATAAAGGCAAAACTAAAACTGAAGTCATCGCATTTTATCCGTGCTGGTTACAGCGCCAATGCGGACATCGTATTGGATAGAAAAGATAATGTCCTGGCCATCAATGAGAGTTTGCTGCAGTTTGAAAGCGAAACCGCTTTTGTCGAAGTTGAAACTGCGCCGCAGCAATACGAGAAAAAATATATCAAACTCGGCCTGTCGGACGGGATTAATATTGAAGTGATTTCTGGCCTAACCGCAGAAGACAAAATAAAAATATGGAACAAGCCCCTGCAGAGATAAAAAAAGTAACCTGGAACGGCGAACTTTGAGCCAGGCGGCCCCGACGAATTTTAGATGACTGAAATCATTTTTTTCATCCTTGCTTTCATACCGAGCATGCCTCCCAACTATAGATAGACCCCTTAAATTTATACAAATTTAGGTTTAGCAATACAATTACCGCTTGCCCTTTTCTGAAATGCGGTATAAAATAAATCTTTAGGTTTTAAGTGATAAATGATGGTCGGAGGTCGAGATGCTCGAATCGAAATATTTAAAAGACAATATTGAAAATATTCAAAAACTCCTAGGAATTTCCGCCCTCAGGAATTTTGAAACGAAAAGCCTTCAAAAACTTCTCAGGTTAAGCAGAATCAGGGAATACGAGGACGGCGAAGTCATTATCCAGGAAGGGGCTTTAGACCCGTGGCTGTATTTTCTGCTTTCCGGCAAAATTCGTATTTCCAAGGAAGACATGGAAATCAATACCATTGATAAAAAAGGCGAAATTTTCGGCGAGATGCGAATTGTCGATTTCATGAAACGGTCCGCCTCGGTTGTTGCCGTCGGAAAAACCATTTGCCTTGCCGTTGACACGTCCGCTAAAAACAGGATTTCCGCTCAGGATCCAACGGATGAAAAGTTGGATTTTTTATTGTTGTTGTATCGCATATTTGCCGAGTACATGTCGATTCGCCTGCGGGCGACCAACGAGGAACTGATAACCGCCAAAAAGAAAATCAAGCGTTTACTTGCCAAAATATGATCCGGACGAAAACTGTTGCCTTTTCAAAAAATTCCAGCAATATTTTTTTTCATATTCTCACCAAATGCAATCTAAAATGCCGCCATTGTTATATCAATCCCGGGCAGCATGGAAAAAACACCCTGCCGCTGCCCGTGATTACCGCCTGGCTCGAAGCGTTTGCCCGGGACAGCGACTCAAAAAATCTCATCTTTTTAGGGGGCGAGCCGACCCTTCACCCGGATCTGCCGGCGGCAGTTAAATATGCCCGTAATCTGGGTTTTGGCTCAATCACCATTGATACCAACGGATACCTCTTTCACGATATTCTAGCAAAGGTCAAACCCGGCGATGTGGACTTCTTCAGTTTCAGCCTGGACGGCGCCAGCCGTGAAACCAACGATCGGATTCGGGGTGCAGGCTCGTTCGATACCTGTATTGCCGGCATCCGCAAAGCAAATTCAATGGGCTTTGCCACCAGCCTGATCTTTACGGCCAGCAGCACCAACATTCAGGAAGTGGACAGGCTGCCGCCGTTGCTCAGGGATTTGGGGATTGACAGGTTTTTTTTCCAAATCATCGGGTTACGGGGAAGGTCCGCCAAAGGTAACCAAAACCGGGGTCAAAAAATTCAGGTCGCAAAATCCCAATGGTTGAATACCATCCCGCGGGTTGCCCGCAGGATTGCAGAATTCGGAATCACCGTCACCTATCCGAAAGTTTTTTTAGGTCCCGCTGAAAATTTTGAGTGTGCGGGTCTGGTTGCCGACAATTATTTTGTCTTCCCCAACGGCAGAGTGTATCGATGCCCGCTGTGTGAAGACTTTGCGCTTCACAGCTTGATTTTTAAAAATAACCGATTGGTGCCTGCTGAAAAACTCAATGAAAGCGACCTCTTTCAACTGAATATCGCTGAAGGCTGTGTCATGAACAAATTAATTCAACCCGACAATTTAAGCTACGACGTTTCCGGGCAGCCGGAATACAAAATTGCCTGCTGCCTTTTGAAAGAAGAGATTAGCAATGACTGAGAAAAGAGGATACCCGATTTGTGAGCTGCGAATTAGGGGATTTGAACTCAAAATTCCGGCACACCAAAAGAGCACATGCAAACGATTCGTCAAGAAATCATTGCCCTTTTAATCCGCCAGGAAATGGATGCGCGGCAAATATCCGGGCAGATTGGTATCCAGGAAAAAGAGGTGATTGGCCACCTTTGCCACATTGCGCGGTCGCTGGCGGTCAAGGGTAAAAAACTGTCCATTCACCCCGCCGAATGTCTTCTGTGCGGATATAAATTTGAAAAGCGCCGGCGCTTTACCCGGCCCGGTCGCTGTCCCCGCTGCAAAAAATCGCACTTGCAAAGTCCTGGATTTTATATCACTAATTTCGTCTAATTGCATATTGACCTGCCCTAACGGAATTCAAAGACGTCCGTCTCCAGCATTTCCCGCAATGAAATCCCTTTGTGCCCCCAGGCATGACCATTTCAGGGACACCAAAAGATAGAAGGCTATTTATCTCTGTAGGCGCTTTCAGAGGATTTATGATCGTGCCGCAAACACCTCCTTTAATCTGACAGCTGCTTGATAAGCATCCAGGAATGATTAATTTCTTCCAAGCTTATAAATATTTTTAGAGTGGTCGTTCATATAATCAGCTGTCAACAACCCAATTGAAAACCGCCGGCAAAATAAACCCTTGGAAACCTTTTAGCTATAGTTTTCTCGACTTTTTCAACACTGGGGGAAATTCTTGCCCGCCTTGAAGAGCAGACAAACGATGACGATCTGGATTGTATCCGCAATTTTGCTTATAACCTTGTATTTGCTCATCACCGAAAAAGTTCCGGTGGATCTAACCGCCATCGGAATCATGGTAATGCTGATGATCAGCCGTGTGCTCACCCCCATTGAGGCTGTGGCCGGTTTTGCTCACCCGGCGGTCATAACGGTCGGCTCAATGTTTCTGGTCAGCAAGGGTATGGTAAGAACCGGTGCCGTGGGATACATCGGCCAAAAAGTCATCGCGATCGCGCGTGGCAACGCCAAGCTTGCCGTGCTGGTGATCTTGTTGACCGTGGCCGTCGCTTCTGCATTTATCAACAACACACCCGTTGTCGTTCTTTTTATTCCGGTGGTGATGCGAATGTGCTGTCAATTTGGTCTAAGCCCTTCCAAAATACTCATACCGTTATCCTACACATCGATATTGGCCGGCACCTGCACGCTGATCGGCACTTCAACCAATATAATCATCAGTGATTTAAGCGCCAATAGCGGGTATGGTGCGATCGGCATGTTTGAACTTTCGATGTTGGGCCTTCCCATCGCAGGCATCGGCATCGCTTTTCTGCTGGTCGCCGCGCCGCGCTTTATGCCCGAGCTGTTAAATCCCGCCTGCGAACTTGAAAATAGTGAACACCGGCGGTATTTGGCTGAATTTGCGATTCCCCGGGGCAGCGCTCTCATCGATCGAGATCCCGCCACGGTTTTTGCAAAACAATATCCGAACCTTGAGGTACTTGAACTGATCCGCTATTCCCACATCTTTCATCCTTCGCGGGATGCTGTAACCATTGCCGCCGATGATCTGCTGCTGGTCAAAGGATCCGCCAGTGATCTTGTCGAAATCCTCAATCACGATGAAGTCGAACTGCCCCGGTCAGAGGAAGGGCTTTCTTTTGGTGTCGGTCAAAAGGAGTCAATTGTCGTTGAGTTGATCATCCCGCCCCAATCCTCTCTGCTGGGCCAAAGGCTATTGGAGTCCTATCTCAAGCGTGACCTCGACCTTCATGTCATTGCCATAAAGAGAAGCGGCTTGCACTATACGGAAAAACAAATTCATGATGTGAAACTCAGAATAGGCGATATAATCCTGGTGTGGTGTCATGCCGATAAATTGGAAACCTTAAGGGGTGGGGCAAATTTTATAATTGCCGAGGATGTGCATCATGAAATCGTTCAAAAAAGAAGAGCCTGGAAGGCGGTCCTCATTTTTGCCGCCCTTGTCATCGTGGCCAGTCTGGGCTTGGCCGACATTATGATTTGTGCCCTGACTGCGGCGTTCCTGATGATTCTGAGCGGTTGCCTCCAACTGCGGGATGCCTATCGGTCTATTCAGGCGGATGTGTTGATGCTCATCGCGGGAACCATTGCCCTGGGTACGGCCATGGAAAAAACCGGGACCAGTCAACTATACGCCGACGCTTATCTGGGAATCTTCTCCGGGTTCCCGCCGATAGTTGTTCTCGGCGGATTTATTCTGCTGGCCAGTATCAGTACCCATATACTAAGCAATAATGCCACGGCCGTGCTCCTTTTCCCGATTGCCATCTCCACCGCCATCGGGATTGGGGTCGATCCCAGACCTTTTATCATGGCAGTTTGCTTTGGGGCCAGTGCCTGCTTTGCGACCCCCATTGGTTACCAGACCAACCTGCTGGTCTATGGACCGGGTGGTTATCGCTTTTCGGACTACTTGAAACTGGGTATTCCGCTGAATCTGCTGGTGTTGATCCTTGGATCTGCGTTTATCCCGATCCTCTGGCCGTTTTAACTCATTGCATAAGCCACCGGCTAACCAATCCACCGCCAACCGGCTCCGGCCGTTGTTCCAATGCCACTCTTATTGGGAGATATTGCTGAGAATTTATAAGATTAGCATTTCCCGTTTGACCAGTGCCATACATGAATGCTAAATTCTTAGATGAATGGCAAGGGATGTCTATATCATAACCCGCTCTTTAGCAGATTGAGGACCCGATGGATTTAAAGCCGCTGTTTTCACCCGAAACCATTGCCGTGATCGGTGTATCCCGAACCAACGATCGCCATCCTGCCAACGTTATTTACAGTAAGCTGCGATTGCGTTATCCGGTCAAAGTCTTTCCGGTCAACCCCAAGGGCGGCGAGATCCATCGCGAAACCATCTATCCGGAAGTGACCGAAATACCGGACAAAGTCGACTTGGCAGTCATCGCTGCCCGGGCGGAATTTGTACCTGCAATCCTGTCGCGGTGTGTAAAGGCCAAAGTCGGAGGCGCCATCGTTATTTCCGGCGGATTTGCCGAGGTGGGACGCGCCGATTTGCAGCAACGCCTGGTGGACATCGCCCGGGAGGCCGATTTCCCATTCATTGGTCCCAATTGTCTCGGGGTCTATGTCCCCCGGCAATTCGATACTTTTTTCCTGCCGGGACAGCGCCTTATCCGGCCTGATGAGGGCAGTGTGGCTATCGTCAGCCAGAGCGGGGGGGTGTTGGTCGATCAGATGGTCAAATTTGCCGGCCAGAATGTGGGGTTGTCTCTGGCCGTGAGCATCGGCAACAAGGCCGTCGTTCGCGAACTTGATCTGTTGACATATCTTTCCCAGCACACGGCCACGCGCGTCATCGCCTTTTATGTGGAAGGGTTTGAAAAAAACGAAGGCCGGACATTTGTCCAGGCTGCCAGCCGATGTGGCAAGCCGGTGATCGTGTTGAAGGCCGGCAAAAGCGCGCTGGGCTCCCGAGCTGTATCCAGCCACACCGCTTCCCTGGCAGGCGATTATACGGTCTTTTCCCAGGTGCTCACGCAGCACGGTATTGTCGAGGCCAGGGATGAGTTTGAAATGGTGTCGTTTTGTGAGTCTTTGAGTTGTTACCAACGCTCCATAACCGGCCGGGTGGGTATCATCACCGCCAGCGGTGGACACGGGGTGATTGCGGTAGACACGTGTTCGGCCCACGGTCTAACGGTGCCCCAGCTGAATTCCGATATCGAGGGTGACATTCAGAAGCACCTATCGGTCAGCGTGCAGCAGATCGCATCCTTGGCCAACCCGGTGGATCTGACCGGCAGCGCGGTGGATGAAGATTTTATCGCTGCGGCCACCGGTCTGAGCGCCTCTCCGGATATTGATTGTGTGTTGATTTTGCTTTTGCCCTATTCCCCCGGAATCAGCTCTGATCTGGGAGCCCGGCTCAGCCATGTCTACCAGAAGGAAGGCAAACCGATGGTGGCCTATGTCCCTCACGAGGAAAAATACCGCATGTTGATCGAAGGATTCGAACTTAACCGGGTACCGGTCTCATCATCCATCGAAGGGGCAGTGCTGATGGTCGAAGCGATGCGGAGGTGTCAACCATGCTGAAAACGGCGATTTGTAAGGCTCTAAATTCTGCGACTGAATCCGGCTGGGTTCTCGAACCGGATGCCAAACACCTCCTGAGGACGGCGGGCTTGAAGGTCCCCGCGTTTAAAGTCTGCCCGCAGGTTAGCGAAGCAATTGCTTGGGCCGGTAAAATCGGCTACCCGGTGGCGGCCAAAGTGGTCTCCCCCAAAGCGATGCACAAATCTGAGCTGAAGGGCGTGATCGTTGGAATCGGCGATGACGATGCCCTTCGAGAGGCCTACAAGCACTTCCGACGCATCGACGGCTTTTGCGGTATGCTGGTGGAAAGCATAGCTGCCGGGGTAGAGGTGATCGTCGGCGCAAAAATCGATTATCAGTTCGGACCGGTCATTCTTTTAGGCATGGGCGGAACGGCCGTGGAAATCTACCAGGATACCGCCATCCGTATGGCACCCTTGATTGAAAGGGACGTTTGGTCCATGGTAGGCAGTTTGAAAGCCCGGCGACTGCTGGAAGGCTACCGGGGATCAGAAGCGGTGAGTATGGAGGCCTTGGTTGAAACGATGCTGACATTTTCCGACCTGGTCTTAACCCTGGGTGAACGCTTTGAATCCATTGATCTCAATCCGGTCATGTGTTCGGCCGAGGATTGTATCATCGTTGATGCCCGGATCGTGCTGGCTACCACCTGATGGACTCAAAAACATATAGCCGTTCACAGATTCTGTATTTCGAAACGCTAAGACAAAGACCGCTTGAAACCAATAAGGAGTATGATCGTCTTTACTTTTTCTGATACCACTTGCCATTGGCATCCTGAAGCCATTCGCCGGCAAGGGCTTTGTCCGCGATCTGAATCGCACGGTGTTGGCCAACCACTTTAACGGTGGCTCCCTGGTTTTTGGCGATGGCCTCATATACTGACTTGCGGTCCATATTTTCTGCTGCCACAACGTCGGCTTTTTCTTTCCGGTTGCCGACAAATTCCAGAAAGCCTAAATTATTTTCCCCGATGATCCCCCGGTTTTTCAAATCATTGATTATCGGCAGCCGATCAATCATCCGCTGCTTGATGCTATCTGCAGAATACGCATCGCTGATCAATATCCCCAGGACAAATACAAATAATACGGCTATGACCTTTTTAAGCTTCATAATTAAATCTCCTTGATTATTGAGCTGAGACCGCCAGTTTTGTTACTCGGATGAGGGTGACTTCGTCCTAATTTTTTCTTCAGCAGAGTCAACATCACTAAAGAAATTATCCAGTGCTTTGTCTACCTTGACGTTGACATCGATGGTGATATGAATCGGCTTTATTTCCACGGGTGCCACCTCCACTCTGTGCTGCGTGCAGCCATACGAAATTAATAAAACAAGGGCTGCCGGCAAAATGTAACTTCTTTTTATCATGACCTTGCTCCTCGGGTTATTGGATCATTTTAATAAGACCTTTGTATTGCAACATCTTGTTAAGCGGGAGTCGAAAGTTGACGTCGAGCCGAATGCCCTGAAACTTTGAGCCTTTGCTTTCCGCTTCGACTTTGACAAAGCCGCCGATATCTTTCCTGTAGACAAATGGAAGCACGTTAGCGGGTTTGCCGTCCATCTGCATCTGCAACAAAAGCTCCTCGCCTTCGGAGGCGATGTTCAGTTTGGCCCAGGAATAATCATAATCCTTCAATGCTTCTCTGGCAAGCTCCATTTGAACATATTGGGGGGTGTTTGGTGGAATACCGGCTGTCAGGATGTCGGTTCCCTTGAGGTAAATTTTGCCCCCCTGACCGGGTGTAGAAAAAAGAAAGCCATCATCGAAACGAATCTTGCCATTCGTGTAATGCAGCGGTATGCGACCGTTAACTGCACCTCCGCCTTCAGCCCTAGCCGCACCGAATTGCTCCAAAACTTTTGCCAAGTTTAAACGGTCACAGTAAAAGGTTATGCGATAATCTTCCACACCGGGAGATATTCGTATCGACTGCGTATCGACGTTGCCGTCACACCAAATAAAGTGCGTTTTTTCAATCAGAAAAGACCGGGGCGATTCGATCTGGAAATCAATTCTGCCGTCTTTTGCTACCAGATCGCCTAGTGCAATTTTGGAAAACGCCAGATGTTGTCCGGCGGCACTGCGTATCTTGGATAACTCAGGGACTGAGAGGGACAACTGAATTCCTTCAACTGCAAATTTATCTTTCCTGATCCGCACGCTGCCGTTTTCCACCTGCAAATTAAGGGAACCCTCGAATCCGGAACTGTCCGCCGCCAGGTCACCGGTGAGCATCAGTTTTCCATTTACCATAACGCCCTTAGACCCCGGGAAAAATTTACCGAGGTCAATTTCAGCCGCGTGCTCGGGGCGCAGAAGTGAAAAATGCATATTCGTCAGCGGATCTTTGGTATCCAAAAATTTGGCATCTCCGTTAAACTTCAGTGATATCTCCGGCAGCAGTCGGTTGATCTGTCGGCCTTCAAAAGCAAAACCGGCGACGGTTTGTTTTATTTTGCCCCTGATTTCTCCAAAGTTAATTTGTTTATAATACAGGGCGGCAATTGAAATATCACCGTTTTTCATTTGCTTGCCAGGAGGCCACTTTAAGGGAACTACACCCCGCGCAGCGCTGATTTTGATACCCGTTTTCGGCACTGTAACACCGGCACCTGCAAACTGCAGCAAACCCTCAAGTCCGATGACACCGTCGATATTTGCTTTTACCTGACCGGATATTGTGAGGTCTCTGATATTGATGCGGGCCGGCGAGAGCAGTATGCGAGTCTTCGGCGATTGGAGCTTAAATCTTGCTTCCGCAAAGACGGTGCCGTTGTTGCCAAAATCCGCCGTGCCCTTTAAAACGACCTGGGGCAGGTGAATCGTCTCAGTTTGGGATGCAATCATGACTCCCGGAACACTGATCGTATACGCCGTCGGCAGAGCCTCGAGGCTGCCCTTACCGGATATATCAAATGCCGGCATCCCGACGGTGATCTCATATTGGTCAAATTTGAAGCGCGCGGCGTGGTCCCCGGATTGTTTGGAGGGAGTGCTCATGATACTGAATTGCAGGCTTTCACCTTCACGATATTCAGCTGTATAGCCGCCGTGTAACGGCAATGATTCGAATACTTCAACCGGCAGCCGATCATCATTATCGGCCGCTGACGGCAACAAAACAACGTTGAATTCGCCGGTGCTTGCAACCTGCTTTCCGTTTGCTTTGACCCTGCCATGCCATTCGGATAGTGTGAACGGTAACGGCGAGGTTGCCGATATGGCGGAACCACTTACATTCCAATCGTCAGCGGTGATTTTCGATAGATTAATCTTGATGGGTAATTCTTTTTGGTCGGAACTGTTAATATTTTGCAGGTGTAAATTGTTTAATCTGATTTTGCATCTTTGCAGTTCTGCAGAGGCATCGAGTGCTGAAATCTTAAATGGCGCCAGCTGCATATGAGCTGTGGCCTTCAAATCCAGCTTACCGGAAAGCATGAAATTTGAAACCGTTTGCACCAGGCCGGAAAATCTGCTCAGATCCAGCGCGGCGGCCGCTAACTTTAAATTCATATGTTGCTGCTCTAAATCAATTCTCGCTTCAGCGCGAACCAATTCCCCCAGAGGATACATCGATACCGTGAGGTTCAAACGGTTGTAATCTTCTTTTTCAGGAGCAACATTGATTTCAAGGGGCATCCTGTAAATTCGATCATCGGTTTTCAAAATGACTACGGCGTTTCGAATCTCTAATTTTCTCAGAAAGATGAGAGGCACATCTCCCTCTGATTCCGGCCTGGGTGCCCGGTTGGACTGCAGCTTGGTTAGCGCTTCATCGAGATCGATGCTGCGCAGCCTAAATTTTCCGTCTTTAAATTCACCGTAAACTTCAACTCCGCTTAAGGTCATTCTTGCAATTTTTTTCTGATAGAGTTCTTTGGGCGTATAGTCGATCTGTGCGGACCGGATTAAAAGGGCCGGCGTTTGTTCCGGTCCGATTCGCAAGGCACCCAGATCGGCGCCATAGACTCCTATATGGCGAACGTTGAAAGCGAAATCCGCAATTCCGGTTTCGCTCACAAGTTGCGGAATGATCCGGGACTCCAAATAGCGTGGCAGGAAGTAATAGAAACCGACCCCCAGACCAACCACAAACACGGTGAGCACCAGGAGTATACGCACGGTAAGGGCTATTTTAGGTTTCAACGACATGCTTGATCAGTTCGTCGGGTGATGTTGCAACGTTAGTTTGGAGAGGATATCGGCCCTTAGGGGCATTTTTCTAACAACACAGAGCCTAGACTCTTTGCAAAAATGCGCTGCGTGTCATGCCGGATCCCACGGAGTCGTTTAAAATCAGATTAGCCTGTTTCAGCCGGTCAAGGTTAGCGTTAATCTTAAAGCCCTGGAGTGTGTCCGCCTGCAAAGCCCCGCGCGCCAGATCATATGGCAGACGCTGCATACAGACCACCGAGCAGTTCCCGCGTTCATGAACATTGACGATCAGCTTATTGGCGATTAAGTCGGCCATGGCCTTTTTCATTTCCTCCCGGTCACAATCAAGAACATGTGCCAGGGTCAAGGGTATCATGGCAAAATTGGCCTGGTGCTCGATAAGTAGATCGATATCCGCCCAATTGATACCGTTTGACAACAACAGCTCGTTCAACACGGTTTTTGCACCCCGGGTGGCGTATAAAAAAACACCTTTGCCGTCCATATCTCCAAATATTTCATCGTTGTCAGCGACCGCCTGGATGTAATCGGCAAAACAGCCATGGGTTCGGGTCAGAGAGTCTATAATTCCCTTAACCGGCGGTTGGAAGCGATAGTTCTCTCCCTGGTGCAGAGCGACGATGCTTAACCCAGGTGACAAATAAACGGAGACAACCTTTTTATACTTGCCGGATGTCACATAGGCTTTGGCGATTTCTTCCACCTGCTCTGGTTTTCCATCCAGTGTCATAATATCATAGGCAAAAGAGTTTATATGCTGATCATAAAACTCCAGGGCCTCCTTGAAGCGCTTAAACGTTCCGGCGGTTTTTTGCTCAGGATACATCAGTTCGGCAAGGGCATGCTGGACACGTGCCGCCGTGGCCGGAACCCTGTAAACGAGACTGCCGAGATGATTGTCGATGATGATCCCGTCAATATCCTTGTTTCCGGCCAATTTGAGAATTTGTTGTGCCGTTTCCGGCACGGGGTCATTTTTTGGGGCAAATTCGCTTCTCTGACAGATAGAGTACTGCCCGTTCTGTGCGGCACCGTTTGCGTTGCGCATGGTTTTTAGGGCCGTCGCCAAGGCGTCATCGCCGAAAATAATGTTGGCCGTATCTTCGGGTTTGAAGGCTTTGGCGCGATGAAGGTTTTCCGCACCGATAATAATCGACAGGTCTTCCGGCTTGAGGAACCCCGTGAGAGAAAGCATAAAGGCAAGCTCGACGGCGACATTGAAACCAGGACAGCCTGCATACAGGTCGAATACGTGCGCATCGGGGCATTGCTCACGGATGATGTTATAGGGATACCTGACCAGCGGGCCGGGATCATATTTATCATCCCCTACATTGGTGGCGCCAATGACCACTTTGATGCGGGCAGGATCGATACCGGAGGTATCGATGAGATCCTGCAGCGCCGTAACACCAATTCGTTCATCCGTCCCGGCCGCCTTTCTGGTTCGCACGCCCATACGTTCTTCAATGGTTTTATTGTTAACCGGGATACCACCTTTAAAATGCAATTTTTTTTGCTCATATACGGAATTGTCAACCAGGATTCCCCCATTCCAGGCTCCATAGGCGACAATCTCCAGCACCGAATTTTTTGACATTCAACTATCCCTTTCCCGAACCTGACACCTTTTCAGACGTTAAATCTGAAATTTATGAGGTCACCATCCTTGACTTCATAGGTTTTGCCTTCAAGTCGGACAGTTCCTTTTTTCCTGGCATCCGCATAGGTCCCGGCTTCCATTAAATCATCATAGGACAAAACTTCTGCGCGAATAAAGCCTTTTTTTATATCCGAATGAATAACCTCGGCAGCGTCCACCGCCTGGGTTCCGGTTTTTATGGTCCAGGCTCTGACTTCATCTTTGCCGACGGTAAAAAATGAGATCAACCCCAAAATATTGTAAGATTCGCGGATGACCCTGTTCATGGCGGAGTCGCTGATATTGAATTCATTTAAAAAGTCGGCTGCTTCTTCGGTGGACATCTGAGCAAGCTCCTGTTCGAGTTTGCCCCTGATGACCAGACAGCTTTCCAGACCGGTGAGGCTGTTGACTTCCGGCAGGCTGTTGTTTTCTTCATCATTGTTGAACAGAACCAGCATCGGTTTTGCAGATAATAAGGTAAAGCCTCTTAACTCGCGGGCGGAGGCAAGCGCCGTCACCCGGCGCAAAGGGATTTCATTTTCAAGGTTTTTAAGGCATTCGATTAATAGTGTCTGCTCCCGGGGGGCGGCTTTTTTGCCGCGTTTATGATCAAGTTCAATCCTTTCCAGTCGCTTTTCGACCACAACCAGATCCGCCAGAATCAACTCCTGCTCAATATTCCGGAAATCTTCATACGGTGTTTTTTTTTCAAGCCCGGCGCTTGTGTGATTGCGAATAACATGAATCAATGCGTCGCATTCTCTAGTTGCGGTCCAGATACTCTGTTCTTTGGCCTGATTTTTATTTGCGCCGCCGGTGCCTGGAAGAAAATACTCCACCTGGGCATATATCGTCTTTTGGGGACGATACATCCCGCTCAATATATCAATGCGGCTGTCTGGTACCCTTATGGTACTGATTCGATTTTCACCCTTGTGGGTCATGTCGGACGTGCTTTTGGTCAAGGCTTCGAAAACAGTAGATTTACCGGATTGCGTCAGACCGATGATACCGAGTTTCATTTTTTATTTTGTTTCCTGTTTTTTTGAACCGTTCAATGTCACCACGCCCTCGGATTCGAAGGGCAGCGTGGTTGCAATTGCGGTATCACCGGCCACTCTGACCTTGCCGATTAAACGATATTTCAGTTCTTCGGATTCTTGCAAACCGTAAACACTTTTAAACATTTTGATGACCGATGAATATACATCAACGGTCACGAGTTCAGTGCCGAAAGAGGGTATTTTTACGGGGGTATTGGATACACCGGCGGCAAATGATTGTCCATTGATCTCAAGCTCCGCCTCTATGCCTTTGACCTTAAGATCCACATCGTTGGTATTAATGACCCTCAACTGGATCTGGAAAACCGTTTCTAAGCCGCTAAACTCCTCAACACGAATATCGGCCAATGAAACGCGCGGCGGTTCCAGAGGTTGCCCAAGGCCGGCACACCCTGCCAACAGAAGACTGATGGCCAAGATTGCAATTGCCGGAACGGTTCGAACGAATTTCATCATAGTGCGCCTTCCCCGGATGCGGTACTAAAATCCCAAATCTCAATACCCAAATTACAAATAATATCCAAATCTGAAAAACCAATTTCTGAAACATACCGATCAGTATATTGATATGTTACGACGAATCTAACTGTTTTGAATTTTGGATTTTGATCACTGGTATTTGTTTGAGTTTTGTATTTTGGTGCTTGAATTTTTCGTGCCTTTAGTTTCCCAATATCCCCTTGAGTAAGCCTTTAGCTTTCTTTTCCAATGGCTTAAGCTCTTCTTTTTCCAGTACTTTCTGGACCTCCTTGGATTCGAAGATCTCTTTTTCAATGCGCTGTTGAGTGGCCGCACTTAAGTCCGGACGAAACGTTGGCTTTGAGAAGGTACCGGAAACCAGCACCGGTACCATGATGCCCGAACGCTTTGTCTCATCACCCTGTCCTTTGATCGTGGCAACGGCTTGAGGGTCCACCCGCAAATCAAGAGTTTCTTGGACCAGATCAGCGGTCCCAACCGCGGTTATCCGGATAAAAGGTGATTTGATACTGCTTTGGGGTGTATTGACAACGCCGTTTTTGATTGTAAAAGGCACCAGAAGCTCGGTGAAATCGGTCCGGGGGCGCTCTTCGCCCTTTTTGGCCAAGCCGAATGCGGCGCCGACATTACGGGCCATGGCGGACAAATCGATGCCGACGATGGCGCCGTCATTGAACTGCAGCTCGCCTTTGCCGTTTAAGGTTTTCTTTATTTTCTCTGGATCATCACCGGCCATGGCCAGATTGATGGCGGCGTTGGCGGCACCCACCAGAAAGTCTTTTTGCAAAACATCCTGCAGCAAGGGGCCAACCTGGATACTATCGACTCGCAAATTGAGGCTGCTGCGGGGTGTATCTTGGGCGACATTCAAAACCGCATTACCGGCTGCCCCTCCCTGATACATTTTTAACTTTATAGGATCCAGGTTGAACACACCGTCTTTGGCTTTGATTTGCAGCACGGCATCTTCTATTTTGGCTTTAGTTACCGTAAGTTTCGCTATTTTTATAGAACCGTCGAGTATCAACCGCCGCAAAGGCGCATAATCGGTTTTTTTCTTGGCGGGTTCAGCGGATGCTGAAGTTTTTGCCTGCGCTGGTTCCTCGCTCTTGGGCGGCATGTACCGGTCCAGGTCAATTTGATCCAGATCAAGGTCAAACTTGAGGTTCGGTCGCGAATATTCGGTCGCGGCCGCGGAAAGCTTCAATTTGGATTGATCCAATTCCATATTGCCATTGGTCAATGACACTTTCTTTGCGTCCGCCTTTATGTGCGCCTTGAGAGCCAAGCGGCTGATGGCTTCGGGATCGGTCGTGGCCACCGGAAATTCCTGGCCCAATTCGGACATCAGCATGCGCGGCGAAAATTCAGCCACTTCGATGTCCATATCGACGCCGGGATTGGTGATGAGATTTTCAAGATTGCCTTTCAGGCGCAAAACCAGCTGTTTAAGGGCTTCTATAGAAAGATCCAGTGCAATTTTACCTTCTTTCAGACCAGTCCCCACCGGTCCGACGGTCCCTTCAAGAGACAAGGGCTTCTGGTCCAGCTGGGCTGAAAATGTCAGCTTGACCGGCCGGTTCAGCGATACGTCTTTTAGGATTAAGCCTATATCCGTAATTTCCTTTCTTGTGTCCGTAGTGTGATCGATCCAAAGGGCCGAACCATTGTTAATCGCGATATTTTCGGCGGTCAAGGCGCTGATCGGAATTCCCAACCCACCCGGGACCGATTCGGTCGACGGCGCCTTTTCTTCAGCTGCATCTTTGCCCGCTGGTTTCGGCTGGGCCCAATTTTCGAGACCTTTTTTGTTTTTTACCAGTACGATCTGCGGTTCATTTAACACAAAACGCTTGATTTGGACATCTTTGCTGAGCAGCGGCAAAAGTTTCACCCTGACTTCAAAGGATTTCACCGTGACAAAATTTTTTTCGGTGAAACCGGCCGGGTTGCCCAGACGCAGATCTGAAAAAGAAACGCCGGCCCAAGGGAAGAGGGACAGGCTAAGATCATCTCCCACCGAAAAAGGCCGGCCGGTTGCTGCGGTCACCTTGCTTTCAAGAATAGGTTTGTACTTTGCGACATCGACAAACATGGGTATGAGGACCAGGGCGGCGATGATAACCACCACAAGGCATCCGACAACGATTGCACCCCATTTTAAAAAGCCCTTCATTTTAATTCTCCTTTCAAAAGCGCCCGGAGCAAATCCGATGTTGATTTAATGGGTCGTTCAAAAAGCCTAACCTATACACCCGCATTGCTGGTGTCAAGCACGGTAGGGTGGCTCCAGGGTAATTCCTAATTTGCTTTATGAGCTTCGATAGCCTTGACTACATATGGCAAGATGTGGTCGACAACAACCCGATAGCCTTCTGCCGTGGGATGAATCCCGTCCGTCTGGTTTAAGTTGGGATTGGCGGCAACACCGTTCAGAAAAAACGGAACTAAACCGACGTTTTCCTCGCGCGCCACCAGCGGATAAATTTTTTCAAAAGCGGTGATGTATTCTTTACCCAGGTTTTGGCCCATTTGCATACCCCCAAGCAGAACGGTCACCTTTTTTTCTTTAAATGTCCGGACTATCGTGAGAATGTTTGATTTTATCAATTCGGGATCAATCCCCCGAAAGCCGTCATTGGCGCCGATGACCAGGATGACGATATCCGGTTTCAGGGTTAAAACCCATTTGATTCTTGCAAGGGTTCCACTGGAAGTCTCCCCGCTGACACCGGCATTAACGACCCGGTAATGGTAGCCATTGGACCGCAATTTTTTTTCAAGCAAAGCCGGGTAGGCAAATTCTTCTGCAACGCCTAGTCCTTCGGTGAGACTGTCGCCCACGGCAACAATAGTTCCCTCATAATCCGGTGATTTAGGATCAGAAGGCGGCGTTGATTCATCGCCACATCCCTGAACGAAAAGAACCAGAAATAAAATGAAGTATAAAACGGGTATAATTTTTTTCATAACACTCATATGAAACTTCATTTCAAAAGTTGGAGTTGGTTCTATCCTTGGCCACTTTGCATTTGGTAGGTTGGGTTGAGCCTACTCCAGGCTTTGTTGGGTTTCGTTGCACTCAACCCAACCTACATTTTGCCGG
>JBAVYC010000186.1:0-2986 GCA_049698595.1 Desulfobacterales bacterium
CGATTTTTAATTTCTTTTTTTGACAGGATTTACAGGATTGATGGGATTTTTTATCGCCTGCGGCGAAGCGCCCTTCGGCCGAAGGCCCTTTTATCCTGATAATCCTGTTGATCCTGTCTTTTAATTATTTACAATTAGAATCCATTCCTCTTTTTTCGTCCCTCGCCCCTCGGTCACCCAAAATCCCTCAAGTTCTCAATTCCTCTAATCTTCTCAACCTCTCAACTTCTCATCTTCTTTTCGTCCCTCTTCCAAGCGAAGCGGTCTTCCTTCGCCCATCGGTCTTCCTTCGTCCTTCTTCCAAGCGAAGCGGTCTTCCCTCGCCCATCGGTCTTCCTTCGTCCCTCATCCCTCGTCCTTCGCAAAGCTTCCCGCAAATACTCCAATGGGCACTTCCACAAATAGGGGCCGGTCGACCCGGTCGGTGACGGCCGCAAAATCGATGCCCTCTTCTTTAAAGATCCGCCAGATCATGGGCCGGCAGGTCTTGGAGCCGCAGGCCCCCATGCCGGCTCTGGTCAGTGCCTTGAGCTGATTCAAGTCGCGGATGCCGTCCCTGATCGAAGCCCGAATCTCACCGGCCGTCACGCGCTCGCAGCGGCAGACGATGGCGTCATCCGGCGGTGGTTCCTTTTCATAGATGGTGGCCGGCTCGATCTGTTTTTCCTGAACCCATATCCCCACTGCCGCTTTGGCCATCGACTTGTCCAGGCGTACCTGAACCAAAAGGGTTCCGGGGTATTTGCGCCGGGCGGTCACCTTTTCAACCGCAAAGTAACCCAGTACGGCACCGTCGATGTCGGTTACCGGAAGCTTTTGGCCCACCTGCACCTGGTCGCGCCAGACTTCATAGGGCAGGGTCACCAGGGGGTGCTGCCGGTCCTGCCGGTAATCTATCATCGTAACCGAAAGTCCGGGGCAGACGGCGACACAGCTTGCGCAGCCCGTGCACAATTCCAGATCCACGATATACGGCAGGCCGGTGATTTTATCCCCTTCTGTTTTGACGGCGCCCACCGGGCAGACCGAGGTGCACGGATTGCAGGGTACCTCCTGATAACAGTGAAATATCGGAAAAACACCCTTCTCTTTTACGGGTAGTTCGGGTCTGGCCTCGCGCCCCGGTTTTGATTTTAAGATCGTGGCCTTTTCATCCCATTCCTTGGGGATTGGCCCGGCATCGAGCCCGAGGGATTGGGCGATTTTAAGCCCCTCGATCTTGCCGGTGAACATGGCGGCGGAGGCTTCTGCAATTTCGCGGGCATCACCGGCACAAAAAACAGCCATTTCCCATTGTCTGGCTTTGAGATAAAACTCGTTAACCTCGGCAAGTCCCACGGCGATCAACACCGTATCGACTTCAAAGGTTTTATGGGAGTCTTCGATGACCTTCCAATCCTGGTCGAGACGACCTATGGTGACGGATTCGACCCTATCCCTGCCATTGGCGCAAATCACCGTGTGGCTTGTATATATGGGGACTCCCAGCCGTTTGAGTTTGTCGGCATGCACCTTGTACCCGCCGACATTGGGCAGGGCCTCGATGAGGGCCACCACCCCGATGCCGGCCTGGATGGCATGATAGCCGGCGATCAGACCGACGTTGCCGCCGCCGACAATCAAAACTTTCTGCGAGGATTTAACCAGATCGCGATTCACCAGGGTCTGAAAGGCCCCGGCACCGTAGACGCCCGGCAGGGTGTTACCCGGAAAGGACAGCATCTTTTCCCTGGCGCCGGTGGTCACCAGTAGTTTTTTAGGCTTTATTTTATGGTAAATATGGTCTTTGACGACCCCCACTATTTCGTCTGAAAACACCGCTACGGCGACGGTATCCAACCAGACTTCGACGGATTCGTGCGGTGCAAGTTCTTCCTGCAGGAGCTTTGCAATTTCAAAGCCGCGGGTCCCGGCATGGGTATCCTTTACGGAACCGAAAAATTTATGGGTCTGAAGCACCAGCTTGCCACCCAGCCGATCTTTATCATCCACGATGAGGGTTTCGACCCCGAGCTTGCCCAACTCGATGGCGGCTGCCAGCCCTGCCGGACCGGCCCCGATGATCAACACGTCCACCTTCCTGGTGGAGACCTCGCCGGGAGCCGGCGCGTGGTCGTCGGCCGGCAGTTGCGGAAGGCCCTCCACGCTTTGCACCACCATCCCCGCATGCAGGGGGGTCATGCAGGCTTTGACTGCAATGTCGTCGGCGCTGACCATGCATTGGGAGCACTGACCGTTGGCGCAAAAAAGGCCCTGGGGACTGTGGTCCTTGGGGTGATGCCCGAAGATATAAATTCCGGCCGCAAAAAGGGCCGCAGAGATCATCTCGCCTTCATATCCGGTCATTTGTTCACCGTTCCAGGTGAAGGCCACCTCTTTTTTTTGAGGAATTTCAAGTATCGGGTGTTTGGTGATTCTATGTTTCATGGCTACTGATGATTATTAATTTTGAATTTTTAGTTTTGAATTAATCATTAAACATTAAAAATTAAGAATTTAAAATTCCAAATTGTTCTTGCACATTCCCAATCCCGAATTCAATTCCCTGCCTTCCAGCTTCCCAGCCTTGAGCTTTGTGCCCTGTGCCTTATGCCTTTATCCTTTCACCTTTTTCCTTTTTCCTTCACTTCTCATCCTCCATTGCCCTCTTTTCCATATAACGGCTGAAGCGCAGCACATGATTGCGCGCCAGTTTGCGAGCCAGATCGGCCTGACCGTTTTCCACCGCCTGGATGATCTCGCATAGATCCTGATAGTTATCGCGCAGCTCATGTTCTTCAATGGCAAGAAATTGGTCGTAGTAGCGATGGATATTGTCGTGGATGGAGTGCAGCACGGAGATATAAATCGGATTGCCGCTAATAACCGCCATATTCATGTGGATCTGCTTGTCAAGGTTAAGAAAGGCATTCCGCTGGGAACTTCCCTGATCGACGCATTCGTGCGCTTGGGCCAGAAGCTGCCTGAGTATTTTGATGTCATCGGC
>JBAVYC010000187.1:0-2062 GCA_049698595.1 Desulfobacterales bacterium
CTGAACCTTGAACCTCTGAACCCTCAGACGGCTACAATTCATATGCAATCGATCAGAGGGTGTCAAGTGGGAAATATAAGTATTGACTAAAATTATGGTATTGCGATAAATTAGTGGATTTTAAAAAAGCAGGTGCTGAACAAGGGTGATGTTCCAGCTATAACCGCAAAGGCAGATTGCAGATTATGATCCAACTCATCAGAGGATTTAAAGACATACTTCCCGGAGAAGTAGAACAGTGGCAGGAGATCGAAAGGATTGCCCGGGCGCTGTTTGAAGATTTCGGGTTTAAGGAAATCCGGATTCCGATCATGGAGCGCACCGAGCTGTTCAAACGCAGCATCGGTGAAGATACGGATATTGTCGAAAAGGAGATGTACACATTTCCCGATCGCAAAGGAGATATGATCACCCTGCGCCCGGAAGCCACCGCCTCCATTGTCAGGGCGTATATTCAGCACAAACTGTTTGCCAAAGACCCGGTCCAGAAATATTATCTGCTGGGTCCCATGTTTCGTAGAGAAAGACCGCAAAAGGGCCGCTACCGGCAATTTTATCAAATCGATGCTGAAATTTTCGGAGTCGCCTCGCCGTTGGTAGACGTTCAGCTTATCTTACTGCTGGTCACTCTATTTGACAGATTACAGGTGCCGGATATCAGTGCCCACATAAACACCCTGGGATGCCCGCAATGTCGGCCCGGATTCAAATCGGCCCTGCGGGAAATGCTGATGTCCGTCAGTGACCGGCTGTGTTCGGACTGTATCCGTCGCAGGGATCGAAATCCGTTAAGAGTGCTGGATTGCAAAGTACCTGCATGCAGGGAGGCTTTGGAAGGCGCGCCGTCTATTCTGGATCATTTATGTCCTGAGTGTCAGGACGATTTTACCGAGGTCCGCAATTCGCTGGACAAACTCAAGGTCCCTTATGTCATCGACAAACATTTGGTGCGTGGCCTTGATTACTACGCGCGGACGACTTTTGAAATCCAAACGGGTTCTTTGGGCGCCCAGAGTGCGGTGGCCGGCGGCGGGCGTTACGACGGGCTGGTCAAAGAACTGGGCGGGCCCCAAATTCCAGCCACCGGGTTTGCCATCGGCTTTGATAGGTTGGCGGAAATATCCGGTCTGAAACCTTCGGACTATGAACGTAAACCGGAAGTTTTCGTGGCGGCCTTGGGCGCCAAGAGCCAATCCCTGGCGTTTGAATGGATCTGTCAGCTGGGCCTGACCGGCATCGGTGCCGAGATGGACTTCAGCAACAAAAGTTTAAAAAGCCAGATGAAGCGTGCCGACCGGCTGGGCGCCTCATTTGTGCTGATCCTGGGCGATAAAGAGTTGGCAGAAGGGGCGGCGATCTTAAGGAATATGGCGACAAAAGAGCAGATTTCGCTGCCGATTGACGGTATGGTGGAAAAAATTAAAAAACGATTCGGCAGTAAACCCTGAATTTGTCTGTCCTTTTCTGTTAAACTCGTACACTGTTAAAAGTTTAATTTTGGGAATGATAATATCCGTATTCAGGCAGTGTGGAGTGATCTCAAGCGGCTTCAACCGTTCGGCCAAGAGGCTCTCGACAGGTTGTGGAATACTGCCGAATTAATAGACAGAGCATAGCGATTCATTAACTTTAGCTCATTTCAAATTTTAGTTCATTTTTAACTTTTCCGGTTTAGGTGGAAGGAGATATAGATTGCCAGATTTGCTAGAAGACATGCGCAGAACTCACAGTTGCTGTGAACTCGGTGTGAATGATATCGGCAAGGAAGTTGTTTTAATGGGATGGGTCCTGCGGCGGCGGGATCACGGCGGTGTTATTTTCGTTGACCTGAGGGATCGCGAAGGCCTGACTCAGGTGGTTTTCAACCCTTTGGTTGATAAGGTCGTCCATGAAAAGGCGCATGCGATCCGAAATGAGTTTGTGCTGGCGGTGCGAGGCAAGGTCGACCCGCGACCCGACGGTATGATCAACCCCAATCTACGCACCGGTGAAATTGAAGTTCTGGTAACGGAGCTTAAGATTTTAAACCCGGCCAAAACACCGCCGTTTTTAATCGAAGATG
>JBAVYC010000188.1:0-1771 GCA_049698595.1 Desulfobacterales bacterium
CAGTCTAACAAATAGAGTAAACTTAATAGATTAAACTCGCTGCTGGTGTTATAAAGCTATGAAAAGCATCAATCATATATCTGAGCAATATGGTATAGCCCTTTGCTATCTTTTTGGTTCCCAAAAAAAACAGGGTTTGGCTTCCTTAAAGGGAGCAAAAATCGAAGTGGAGGATGCCGAATCCGACATCGACTTTGCCGTCTCGTTTATTTCAACACCGGAAAATGTTGTCGAGACCTATGCAAAACTTTCCGTGGAACTCGGAGCGCTTGTATTTCCTTTTCAAGCGGATCTCGTTTTTCTGCATGAAGTCGACCACCTGATACAGTTGGAAGCCATCCAGGGCATCAACATCTTTGCCGTTGATGGCACCGTTAAAGACAACTATGAATTACAGGTCATGGCATTTGCCAGTGATGAAACCGTGATTTTTAAGAATAATGAGAAAGACTTTCTAGAGGCAGTTCGAGATGGTTATTTCCAATTTAAATACCAAGCTAATCCAGGATAGGCTGGGTTTTATTGTGAGTTGTGTAGAAAGGTTGCGCCATCTTTCGAAGCTGAGTCCTGATGATTTTTTAATTGATGACAACCCCGCGATAGCCGAAAGTTATCTGAGACGATCACTAGAGGCAATTTTCGACATCGGCAGACACATCATTGCCAAGCATGCGGGAAAAGCGGCAGTTGAGTATAAGGAGATCGCCCGCCTGTTAGCGCGACATAAAGTGATATCAAAAGGGCTGAGCAAAAAACTCGTGCTAATGGCCGGTTACAGGAACCGCATGGTACATTTTTATCATGAAGTGACAGATGAAGAATTATATACCATCCTGACCACCAACCTGCCGGATATACGAAAGTTTATTCAGGAGATGGGGGCGTTTCTGGAAGCTTATAACGCCTTCAAACGAAATGACCGCCTATCCTGACATACCATCCAAGTTGGATGTCGCGTGACCCATTCGAAAAGGTAACTGATGAAGAGCAGACGCCTGAACGCTATCGGTTGGATGGGTAAGATCCTGCTGATAGCTACAGTTACCGGCTGTACCCTGTTTAATCATACAAAAGGATACGAGACGCAGGCGGTCGACACGTATCCGATCATCGCCATCCTTGCCCCGGACATCGAAAGGCTCTACCTCTCCTGGGACAAATTGGATCAGACGTACAAGGACATCAAATTCATTGAAAGAGGGTTTCTATTTGATCCGGACGACCGGCAATTGGGGCACGTCCAGAAGGTTGGTCTTTATGTACAGGACGCCACGGTCAGGATCCGCCACCGGTGGGAGCAACTTTCCGTGCTCCATTACATCCGTCCTGAAATGATGCGGGACTACCTGACCTTGAATGTCAAGGAATTGACGTCGGCCATCAGGGAGATTGGGTACGATGAGAAATTCTTAACCATCTACGGATCCTTTATTACCCACGAGGCCGTCATCGAAGACGTGAATCGGGCGTTGGCGAAAATCAGGAAGAACTTGGATGTGTTGAATCAGATTCTGGAAAAGATCCTACCGCTCACCAACGCCACGGCACCGCCCGTATCGCTGTAGAAGCGACACCCTGGCACTTAGAAAAATTCAACGGCAAACCCTTCCCCGCTGGTCCACAGCACCCTGGCCCGCCGTTTGACGGTTTTAGTACCACTGGTGAATGGAATGTTGATGGTAATGACATCGCCTTTTTGAACCTGATTGACCGACAGGGTCAGCACAAACGCCCCGCCCATGCTGATGTCCTTAAGCGTTCCGGCAAAGGC
>JBAVYC010000189.1:0-15150 GCA_049698595.1 Desulfobacterales bacterium
GTTCTATACGATTCCAAAGATCTCAATACCCATGCCGTTATTATCGGCATGACCGGCAGCGGAAAAACCGGTCTGGGTATCGCTCTTCTGGAAGAGGCCCTGATCGACAACATTCCGATTATCGCCATCGATCCCAAAGGGGACCTGCCCAATTTACTGTTAAACTTTCCGGAGCTGCAACCGGATGATTTCCGGCCCTGGATAAATGAACAGGATGCCCTCAACCAGGGCCTTACCCCCGAGCAATATGCAGCCCAGCAGGCGGAAATGTGGCGTAAGGGACTGGCGCGCTGGGACCAGGAACCCGAAAGGGTCGCGCGCCTCCGCTCTGCGGCGGAATATGCTGTGTATACGCCCGGCAGCAGCGCCGGTCTGCCGGTAAGCGTTCTTAGAAATTTTACACCGCCACCGCCGGCTATTCTGGACGATACCGATTTGCTGCGTGAACGAATTCAAACAACGGCTACCGGACTTTTAGCCCTTATCGGCATCGAGGCCGACCCGGTTACCAGCCGTGAGCACATTCTGCTGGCCAACCTGTTTGAAAATGTCTGGACCCAGGGCAAGGCCCTTGATCTGGCCGGATTGATTCATGCGGTCCAGGCGCCCCCTTTTGAACGCATCGGGGTGATGGACCTCGAATTTTTTTTCCCCGCCAAAGACCGACTCGCACTGGCCATGCGGATCAATAACCTGCTGGCGGCTCCGGGATTTGAATCCTGGATGGAAGGCGACCCTCTGGATATCGGGCGTCTGCTGCACACCCCCCAGGGTAAGCCGCGTGCGTCTATCTTTACCATAAGTCATCTTTCAGATGCGGAACGTATGTTTTTCGTTACCATGCTGCTAAACGAGATTCTGGGATGGATGCGAACTCAACCCGGCACTTCCAGCCTGCGGGCGATCCTTTATATGGATGAAATTTTCGGCTATTTTCCACCGGTCATGAACCCGCCCTCCAAAGCGCCCCTCCTGACGTTGCTGAAGCAGGCCCGGGCTTTTGGGTTGGGGGTGGTGCTTTCCACCCAGAACCCGGTTGATTTGGACTATAAAGGGCTATCCAATACCGGGACCTGGTTCATCGGACGTCTGCAGACCGAGCGTGACAAGCAACGGGTCCTGGCGGGTCTTGAAGGCGCCGCAGCAGGCAGCGGCTTTGAACGCCGCCGCATGGAAGAAGTCCTGGCGGGCCTGGGCGAACGGGTGTTTCTCTTGCACAACGTGCACGAAAACGAACCGGTCATTTTCCAAACCCGCTGGGTAATGTCATACTTGCGGGGACCCATGACCCGGGAACAAATTAAAACGTTGACGGCCGAAAGCAAAAACGAGGTTGCACCCGCCACTGGAAAAACGCCCCTATCTGAAACCGCAATCCCCGCCAAAACCGCCGAGTTCGCTCAGTCCATGGCAGGGCCTCCACAGGGTCCGCCAGGGATAGACGCTTTTTACCTGACCGCATCAGGGGCCGGACAGGGGCTGGTGTATTATCCGGCGGTGATCGGCCGTTTAGACGTTCATTTTGCCAACGCCCGCTACAAGGTGGATCGTACCGAAACACTGGCTTTTCTATCCGAGCTTGAAGATGCGCCAGTTGCCCTGGACTGGGATAATGCCGTGGAGTTTGACCCGCATGCCATCGACACTTCACCGCTGCCGGGTGCGGCCTACAATACGCTGCCCAGCGCCGCCAAAAAGGCCAGCGCCTACCGCAAGTGGCAAAAGGACCTGTTGCGCTGGGTGCGCCAGAACCGGCCGTTGGTGCTGTTTCGGTCCAAACGGTTTAACATGACCAGCCAATTGGGAGAAGGCGAAGGCGAATTTCGCGGACGACTGGGGCAGGCGGTTCGCGAAAAGCGCGATCTGGAAGTTGAAAAGCTGCGCAGGAAGTACAGTTCTCGTTTTTCCACCCTAAAGGAACGCCTCATGCGATCGCAACAAGCGATTGACAGAGAATCAGAGCAAGCAAAATCCAAAAAAATTCAAACTGCCATCTCTTTTGGTACCGCCATCCTGGGTGCCTTTTTGGGACGTAAAACGGTGAGTGTCGGGTCGGCCGCGCGGGTGGGAACCGCCATGAGGTCCGCCAGTCAGATGCAAAAGGAAAAAATGGATGTCGCCCGTGCACAGGAAAGGGCGGCGGTAATTGAAACGCAGCTTTCCGAACTGGAGGCGCGGATGCAGGCAGATATTGAAAAAATAGAGTTCTCCCTTGACCCCGAGTTCGAGGAGCTGGAAGAAATAAGTCTGAAACCCAAAAGTACCGATATCACCCTGGAAGTCTTTGGACTGGCCTGGGTTCCCTATCGTAAAAATGCCGGTGGCCGGTTGGGCCCGGACTGGAGCTAAAGATTACCTGAATTTATGCTAACTTTCCGATTGCCGCCAGAAGAAAGGGTATCGACGATGATGACACTAAATCAAAAATTATATCAAGAATTTGCTAACAAGGCGCAACAAGTAAGCATTGAAGAATTAAGCCTCGGACTCGGGTATACCGCCGTGACGACATCAGACGGCGGAATCGGACTGTCATATACCTATTTTGGTGACAAAAGAACCTGTATGGTATTAAACGAGCACATCGATTATGAAGGGCAACCGGCATCCTTGCTGCTGGAAAAAATAAAAAGCGACAACAGCGTTGAAAGGAGCATGGCCCTGGCGCTCATCAACGCACTTAACTATGGCGCTGCTCTGGCACTGCCCGAGGATAAAAATAATAACATCATGTATGATAAATTTAAAATCGGTATCGGCGCCAAAATAGCCATGGTTGGCTTCTTTGGCCCCTTGGTGAGAAATTTTAAGGAAAAAAAGATGTCCCTGGAGATTTTAGATGAATCCCGGGGCCTGGGTCACAAGAAGGATTTTTATCAAAAGCTGGGGAATTGGGCAGAGGTTTTGTTATTGACTTCCACCTCGATATTAAACCAAAGCACCGAAGAGATCCTGGCGAATGTCAGCGAAAAAGTAAAAACAGTGATGCTCGGCCCAAGCACGCCCATGGCGGGAAATGCATTTGAACATTTACCGGTGCATATGCTCGCCGGTACCGTACCGATAGATAAAGAAAAAACCTTGAAAGCCGTTCGGCATGGCATGGGAACACCCGTTCTGCACAAATTCAGCCGCAAATCATATTTATCTTTGTTTTAACGAAATAGTTTCTAAAGCCGAAAGGCGCTGTCCTTCTGCTCACGTTCATCACCTTTTTCCACCGTCCAGTCTGTCTTTGTCGGGGGCGGTTTCTTTTTTTCCTGCCACGGATACTGGATACGGGAATGAAACGAGGCTTCCAGGGCATCAACCAAAGCCTTGACGATTTTTGAAAGGTCTCGTGAGGACAGGTCGCATTCGGAAAACTGGCCGTCGACGATGCGCTTGACCAGGATGAGGCGAACCAATTTTCTAAATTCTTTGCGATTCGGGTCCAGCAAGGACCGTGAGGCGGCCTCTATCGCATCACAGACCATTAACAGGGCGGCTTCAACACTCTGAGGTTTCGGGCCCGGATAGCGGAATTCTTCCTCACGAATCGTGCTGTTCGGATACGTCTTGGCGGCGATATTGTAAAAATATTCGATTAACTGAGTTCCGTGGTGCTGCAAAATCAAATCCACCACTACATTCGGCAATCCCGCTTCCTGGCCGATTTTCATGCCGCGTCTGACGTGATTCAAGATAAGCTTGGAACTCTCACGGGGTTCCAGAACATCATGAGGATTTTCACCATTGAACTGATTTTCGATGAAAAATTTTGGATTTACCATTTTGCCGACATCGTGATAATAGGCACCAATCCTCAATAAGCGGGTATCGGCACCGACGGCCTCACCGACAGATTGGGCAAGATAGGCAACTGCCATGCAATGCTGGTAAGTTCCCGGTGCTTTGGAAAGAAGTTCTTTCATGAGCGGTCGATTTAGGTCCATATAGCGGTTGAGCTTGAATGTCGAAGCTGTATCCCAGCCGAGTTCCAGCAGCGGCAAAAGCAGAAGGGCCAGAGGTCCCGCGGCCAGGCCCCCAAGGACCGCCCAGACGATATCCGATGTCAAGGCCGCATCGACGATGGGTACCAGTTTTTCTATTTTTATGGTTTGCGGTGAAACAATTTGTGATGAAATCGCTTGCCAGTCCATGGTGAAGACGATGATACTGAGCGCGTTGATGAACCCTACCATCAATGAAGGCACCAGGATTTGCAAGCGTTTTTGCAGTCCTGAAGAAACCAGCACCGCCACAAGCCCCCCGAATGTAAAAAAGAGCAGGATCTCATAGGTTGGCCCGGTAAACAGGCTCACCAACATGGCGCCGACTATCGTAGTGGCGGTAGCGATAATTTTCCCGTGGTTTAAAAAGATGATGAGCATGGGAAGAAGGCAGAAGGGCAAGCCATAGATAGGAAACGGAAGCAAAACAAGGTATCCATTGAGGATGATAACAGTTGTGATCAGCAAGGTTAACAAAAAACGGTAGGGCGGCTTGTTGCGGGATCCATCGGCCAGAATTTTTGAGAGAAACAGATTATAGAACACCACCATAAAAAGAATGGTAAAAAAAGTCCAGGGAACATCCCGATAAATTCCGGCTATATTGTGCTTTTGGTAGGCGTCCAGCAGCAGCACATCCTTTTCAGTCAAAATATTGCGAAACGGTATCAGCACATCTCCCTGATTGTAGGTAACAACTCTGGATGGAAACTCCCGGTTGATTCTATCCAGGCGGCGCTCATTTTCTTCTTGATCATATTTGAGATTCGGCTGCAAGGTTGCGAGGGAAACCCGAACAACCGGATCCAGAACGCGTTTATCTACCTGCCAGAAGAGCTGTAGAATTTTTTCTTCCAGGAGAAATCGGGCTTTTTCCAGTGTTATAAGGTCATCAACGGGATGCCTAACGGTGCCGTTGGAATTTGGCATCTTGATTTCAATGGTTTTCTTCCCCATAAGGCCTTGGGGATCCTGTAGAATATTGTTTTGCAAAATGGATTCTTCAATGGTGAGTATGCCTCGAAGCAGGTTATTCAAATCGCGGTATTGAATAATGCGGATGATGTTGTCCACAGAAAGCGCTACCCCTAATTCCTTTTGCAGTTGCTTTCTGAGATTTTCAACCCCTTTTTGTCTTTTTTCCTTAAACGCGGAAATCGCCCGAATAAACTCCTCGAACTTTTCTTTGGAGGCTTCAATCCCCGGCGGCGTATAGCGGTATACGGGCGCATATTGTGACAACGCTTTTTTGCGGTTGACATCCAGCGCTGTTTGCTGATTGAAATTAAAAATCCGGCGGGACCGGATAGTCAGGTTAATTGCGTTGTCCGGCCGCGGTGGCCAAAAATTGAGGTAAATATCATCAATATAGCACGCCAGGACGGCTAGCGTGATGAGTATTATGTTAAGCAGCAGTCGCATTTGCGATGGCACCTGAGATTAATTGCCTGAAAACAAGAGTCTCGAAAATTATTACGGTTTATGTTTTTATTACAGCCCTAATGTTAAGGCCTTATCATATAAGGGCAAGTAGACGGAGTCAATCAAATCTCTTCAAAATAGTTCAGGTCTGGGGGGGTATTGACCGGAAGTCGTTCAAGTTAAGCAGCCGGGATGGGGAGCCCTTCTTATTTCATAACATTTTGAAATTATTTTTAAAAAATAAAAATAAAGTTATGTTTCAAGGGGATCAGGGCTTAAATTGCCGGGCAAGTCGATTGGCCCGGGTAAATATAAAAAAGTTACCCTAAATGCGGGGAAAATGGCTACAAACACGTCAGCAACCCCTTTCGACAACATTTTCAAAATGCTGAATCCGACAAGATTAATCGATCGTCTTACTTGCGCCGGATTCGACAATTGATGCCTTTTAAGTTCGGCGTGCCGAACTGTCGGCCCAATTTTGCGGTGGTTGTCAGCATGTTAAAATTAGACCGATCCCAGCCGAAAAGTGTTTCAATTTTATCCTCCGGAAACCACCAGCCGTAATCGGCGTAGATCACTTGCGGGTGAATACGGTCGGACAGGTGCGCCACCTGGCTGATTTGTCCCTGGGTCGTTTCAATGGTAACCTCATCACCGTCACCGATACCATATTCGGCCGCCGTCTTCGGATGAATCAGCATCCGGGGGTGGGGATGATGTTGTCTGAGTTTTTCAAGCCAACGGTAGGATGAATGCAGATAATGACGGCTTTTGGCGCTGGTGAGTACCAGGGGGTAGGCACCATCTTCCGGCTCCGGATATCCATTAAACTCAGGAAGGGCCGATACCATCAATTTCGCAGCTTGGCTCAAGGACAGCTCTACTTTGGTGCTTGGCGTTTTGAATCCGGATTTTTCATACTTTTTAAACCGATCCGCACCTCTTAGCAAGCCATGTTCGGTAAACTGTTTAAAATCCAGACCGGCCGGTGCCAGCAGGGCATCCAATAGCTCGTTGTATTCGTCATACCAGTATTCTTTAGGCGTCAGCACTTTTCCCAGTTCATTTAAAATCTTGATATCCGGCCAGCATTGAGCGGGCGGATTCACCACCTTTGGCCGGGCCAGAATGAATCCGTGCCCCAGTCCATAGTGGCCGATATCGTTAAATTCAAAATGGGTGGCTGCCGGTAAGACAACATCGGCCAATGCGGCCGTGGGCGTCATAAAGATATCGGACACAGCCAAAAAGTCGAGTTTCATCAGGGTGTCATAAGTCTGTTGGCTGTCGGCATAGGCCAGAAGCGGATTCGCGCACTGGACATAGGCGGCTTTGACCGGATAAGGTCTGCCTTCCAGCACCGCCTTTCTGAAATATGCCGGCGGTACCGTCATCAATTTGGGGATCGTGTGATGATGGGCATGGATCATTTCTCTGGGTTTGGACGGGATTTTATCGGCGCGTACAAACTTGCCCAGGCTTAAAATTCCGGGTTCGGTTGCCTGGATATTGCCGCCGGGGACATCCAGATTACCGCAGACCGCCATCAAACAGATCAGTGCCCGGGCGGAATCAAACGCGTGAATGTTTTGTTCTATGGGATTGCCCCAGGCAATGGCGGCCGGGCGGGACCTGGCGTATGCTCTGGCACTTTCCCTGATCAGACCAGGCGGGATCCATACGATAGGCGACATTTTTTCCGGTGAAAAGGACGCCACATGGGCGGACAGTTGATCGAATCCGTTGGTCCATTTTTTTACAAAATATTCATCAAATAATTTTTCGGTGATTATAACGTTTAAAAACGCCAGGGCCAGGGCACTATCGGTCCCGGGTCGGATCTGCAGCCAGTATTTTGCTTGGGCTGCCAATTCTGTTCGTCTGGGATCGACCACAATCAGTTCGGATCCGTGTTTAACTTGATCCAGCAGCAAGCTGCAAATCTGGCCTTCTTCATTGGTGCTGGTGGGGTTGCTGCCCCAGAGCAACACCAGTTCATTTTTATGATGAAAATCAGCTACCGGATAAAAACCGCAGGTATGAAGTCCACTGATCTCCCGAGGGGCATGGCACACATCCTGTACAACGACCACATTGGGAGACCCGAATATATTCGCCAGGCGGATGAGAACAAAGTGCTCCAACCCCTTCGGCATGCCCTGACAAAATGCCACACCCCGGGCACCCAGGCGATTTTTGACCACTTGCAGTTTTTCACTGACCAGATCAATGGCCTCGTTCCAGGATATCTTCTGCCATTTCCCCTCCCCGCGGGAACCTTTGCGTTTCATCGGGTGCCTGAGGCGCAAAGGATGCGTCAGCCGGTCGGGAGAAGCCTTTCCTTTGGAACAAATGTAGCCTTTGTTTAAATAACCGGCTGGGTCTCCCTTGACCGCTTCAATTTTGTTGGCCTTGACCGCCAAATTTAATGCGCAGCCGCCATGGTCCATTCTGGCGCAGTGGGTTTTTACCCAGCGAATGTTTTCGTTCATTTTTACAACCTATAAGCTAACATATAGAAACAAAAGACCAGCAACTAGGCCCTTAGCGGCCTTTATCTGACAACATGTTGTATGGAACGTTAGGTTTCAGGTGTCAGTGTTCAGGTTTCAGGATCTTGCGACTCGCCTTCCTGACACCCGAAACCTGACACCTGAAACCTAAATTTTGGGTCACTACATAACCAGCGCTCTTGCTGCCCATCAGGGGCCACTTTTGTCGAGCGCAATCTCGGAGCGGGTTCCTTACTTACTCAGTTCTGTTTTAATCGCCCGGCCTATTTTTTGCATCAGATAGGGCTTTTTAATATAGGTTCCAGCCCCCAGGCTCTGGGCTTCTTTGACGCGTACCGTTTCAGAATACCCGCTTGCAATGACGGATTTTTGGCCGGGTCGAAAATTGAGAATTCGCCGGTATGTTTCAAGGCCGTCGATGCCGGGTTCTAAAATCATGTCCAGCACCATCAAATCAATGGTGTGGTTGCGCAGATATTCAACCGCCTCTTCACCGCCGGAAACGGTCGTGACCCTGTAGCCTAATTTCTCAAGCATCTCGGAAGCAATTTGACGCTGTTCTTCGATATCATCCACCACCAGTATGGATTCGCCGTTTCCCATGATATCCTGAATGGAAGCTATTTCGACCTGGGGGGCAAACGCTTGGCGGGTAGCCGGAAAATAAAGGGTAATTTCAGTTCCTTTACCTTCCGTGCTCGCGAGGTCAATGTAACCCTGATGGTCTTTCACCGTCCCCCAAACCACCGCCATGCCGAGTCCGGTTCCACTTCTTCCCATGATTTTTTTAGTGTAAAAGGGCTCAAAAATTCGTTCGATATCCTCCGGTGAAATCCCGATACCGCTATCGAGCACAGTCAAGGTGGCGTAATCACCTTTATCAATATCGTCATAGCCAATTTTGATGTTATCAATATGTCGATTTTCGGTGGTTATAATGATTTTGCCCCCTTCGGGCATGGCCTCGGCGGAATTGGATACCAAATTCATCACCGTTTTCGATAAATGCACCGGTGAGCCCAAAACACATAATAAGTTTTCATCCATACATTTTTCCACTGTTACGTTGGAATGGTTTAGTTCTAATTTCGCATGTTCCGGACTCAGCAGATATTCTGAAACAATTTCGTTCAGGTTAACCACCTCTGTGGCTTCAACCCCCCTCCGAGCTAAGGTCAATAGATCCTGAACAATGGCTGCCGCCTTTTCACCGGATTTTTGAATGGTCAATATCGGTTTTCTTAGAGGGCTGTCTTCTTTTAAATCCATTAATAACAATTCAGGATAACTGACAATACCGGAAAGAATATTGTTGAGATCGTGGGCCACACCACCGGCCAGGGTCCCGATGGCCTCCATTTTCTGTGCCCGCTGCAATTGGGCTTGCAACTCTTCTTTTTCCTGACTGGCCCGTTTGAGCGCGGTAATGTCGTTTCCAATACACAGGATTCCAATAAAATTGTCATCATCGTTGAAAATGGGTTTAAAGGTCCAGGCAATCCACACCTTTAAGCCGGATTTTTTTACCGTTTCATTTTCACTGACGACGGGTGGTTCCGGATCGTTTTGCAGGGATTCGGCGAGCCGCTCAAAGCTCAACCGGGTTGAACCCGGTACTGATAGAATGATGGATCCGGCATTTTTCCCGATGAGTTCTTTTTCCGTATAGCCAAAGAATCGTTGGGCGAATTCATTGAAAAAGATTATCCTTCCGTCAGTATCGATTCGCAAAATGATGCTGGCGGCGTTTTGCACCAACTCGCGATATTTCTTCTCGCTGCCTTGCAGTTTTTCAAAAGCCAGGGCGTTGGCAATACTGATCGCCAACTGGGATGCGACGCCCATCAAAAGACTCATGTCGCTTTGTCTCAAGGGCCGGCTGGATTTACTGTTGTCAACCGCTAAAATCCCAAACGGTTTTTTTTCATAAATAATCGGAACACAGATCAGCGATTGACTCCCCAGTTGTTTTGCAATCTCTAAGCTTTTGCGGGATAAGGAGTCTTGAATTTCACTGATATTGTTGACCAGGAACGGTCGCTGCTCCTTAACAGCCAACACAAATACACCTTTGGATTCGGGATTGTCGAGATGAAATACGGTATTTTTTAATATTATTTTTTCGTCCGGACTTTGGCCATAACCGGTAAAATACCGCAATTTGGTTTCTTGTTTATCGGTCAGCATGATCATTCCGCGGTCAAAATCCAGCCGTTTTTCCATAACTCCGGCAACCGTTCTCAGCAACTGATTGATATCAAATATATTCGAGGTCGCCTGACCGATTTCCTGAACCAGCAGGGCATCATTGTATCGGAGGTTGCTCTCAAGGATGCTGTCGTATGCCGTTTCTTTCTGAGTTTTGATGGTTTTGGTAAGGCTCTTTTTTTCAAGATATTCGGCATAGAGGGAAAGCATTAAAATGGCAGAAGTACAGCCCAGCGCAGCGACACCCCATGGTAACAGGGGCAATATAAAAAACAAAATTATCAGGGCAACAATACCGAAAACCAGCAAATAGTTGCGAAGTCGGTTGAAGAGCATCTTCGGGGTCTTCGCCCAAGTGACGATGTACCGGCAGCAATCTTCACCCTTGTGCACGCAGGAAGTGTGATCGATATCGGCAAATTTGTCTGTAAAGAAGGTTAAAACGGATTCAAACATACCGATTCTATTTGCGCATTGATAAGGCTCTTCCACAACTCCCGGTTTGGGTATGGCGTTAATTTCCACCTGGTTCGATCCGATTTTGCGGGTGCTGATGGATGCCCCCCGGCTGAATAGAGCATATAGCTTTTCCATCAGAAAGTAGGCGGTGGTAGGGCTTATCAATCCCGCGACGTATTGCTTGGTTGCGCCCAAATTCGTCGAGGATGTTGTATAACGGCCGGCTTCTCGAGCAATGTTCGGATTGCCCGTTCTGGCCACCACGGAGTCAAAGAAGCGGTTGGATTGTTCCTGGTTGAACCAGTGGGCCGGATCTTCTATTTCATAATTGGCCATGCCTGCATCTTGAAGCAGAGAATTGGTATCGATATCAGGATAATATTTTTGCAGATATTGAAGGTAAATTGCATATAATCTGCTGTTATAAAGCGGGATTTGATCGCTCATGTCTTCTTTTTCCGCGAATCGGATATGATATGTTTTCTGCGGTATTGACGGTTACAGGACGTCATTCAGCTCACCGGATGAACAATTTCTGATGCCGGAACCAGTCGGATCTTTTTTCGTAAATCAGGTAGCATCTCGTGTAGCACCTGATATGTTAGCGAATGCGGATGTCCGATTCCGACGGCATATCCGTTGCGCTGAGCAATTCGAACCAACTCTTTTAGCTGTTTGCGGATAAATTCGACCTCTACCCGATGATCTAAAAAAATATCTCGCTGGGCAAAAGGGATCTGAAACAGGCGCGCCGAAGGTTTACAGAGTGTCTCCGCGGTTGTACGGCTGTCCACGAAATATAAGCCTCTTTTTTTCAGAATCGAGAAGATCTGATACATTTGGCCGGATTCTGCCGTCATCTTCGAGCCCATATGATTGTTGACGCCCCTGATATAGGGAACTGCATCCAGGTCTTTTTCAAGCTGGCGAGTCAGCTGATCCGGTGTCATGGAGGTCAAAAGGGTTCCCGGTCCGGGATCGATATTCGGATACTCGAGGGGCTCCATCGGCAGATGAAGCATGATGCCAAACCCTTTTTCCCGTGACAGGCGGGCGATGCTCTTCTGGAAAGGACTGAATGGCAGAATCGAAAATGTCAGCCTGGCATTGAGTTTGCTCAATTTTAGCGCTATTTTTTTATCGTAACCAAGATCATCGATGATAATGGCCACCAACGGTAGTCGCTTATCGGGAGTCGGGGGTTTTAGCGGCTTTTTCACCGGTGGGACATCTTTTGAGGGGTAAATCTCAAAAGTGGGGCGTTGGGTACTGGACTTCTTGGCGGCCGGAACCGATTTAGCGGGTGCAGCAGGCTTTGACGGCTTTTCAGGGGTAATCAGAAAATGAGTCAACAACCCCGCGATAGCTACCAGAGCCACCAAGATTGACAGACCTGTAAAAACCTTCGTCAGAGAACTTTGGAATAGTTTGTTTTTGCGGGATTTTCTGCGGGTTTTCTTTTTGCGGGTAGTTTTTGGTTTAGCCATGTATGCACAAATATACCGGTTGTTCGCAGTCAGTTGTCCGTTCTATCATGGCCGAATTCGGATGCTGAACCGAAGTTACTTTCTATGATAACTGCTATTAAGGACGTTCAAAAAAATCTATTGATTTTTGGGATACGACCCATTGCAAGCATGGACGACTGGCTATAACATCGATTGAGCGATTATTTACGCGACGCGACCTGCACCGATCTTTTGCATATTACGCCGATGGTGGACAAAAATTCCCGGCTTATGCATCGGTAAGCCGGGCCCATGAAATGCAAAGCCTATTTTATCGGGGCGGAGCCTGATCCTCAGGGGTGTTTTACGCAAATCCGGTTGCATCAAGATCCCGGCCCATCTCTTCGCAGAAAATCCATCAACTCAGGGTGAATTTATATACCTATCAAATTAACTTTTAAACATTTTAAAAATTTCATAACCTTCCAGAAGCTCGAGGGCCCGCATAACCTGGTTATCTGATTGAAGCGTTTCCGGTTTCAGCGGGCCGACCCTGAAATCGACTTCCCGCCTTCTGGATTCCTCTTTTTTTCCCTTATCCTCTTCACTATCATCTTCATCTTCTTTATCCTGCATTTCGTTGGGTTCTGCCTCAAGATGATTTGCCAGGTCTTTTTCTTTTAGCAGCCCCTCTTCTTTTCCCCGGCTTTCAGCGGGATCCAGGAGACTGTGTTTTAAAAATATATCCGGCTCAATACCTTTGGCCTGGATCGATCGGCCGTTAGGAGTGTAGTATCGGGCGATGGTTAATTTGAGACCAGAGCCGTCCCGCAAAGTTTCCACAGTCTGCACCGAGCCTTTGCCGAAAGAAGTGGTTCCCAGTATCAATGCCCGTTTGTGGTCTTGCAGGGCACCGGCAACGATTTCAGATGCGCTGGCACTTCCACCATTGATCAATACCACCAGTGGATAGTTGCGTTTTACACTCGAGGCAGATGCGTTGAATACTTTGGTGTTTTTGGCATTGCGTCCTTTAATTGAAAGAATTTTACCTTCATCTAAAAAGAGGTCGGTAACTTTGAGGGATTGATTCAACAGCCCGCCACCATTGTTGCGGAGGTCCAGTACCAGTCCTTTCAATGGATCCTTTGCATTCTCCATTTTTCTCAGCGCTTTTTCCATCTCGGCGGTGGTAGTTCCGGTAAAATTCGATAAGCGGATAAAACCATAGCCGGGTTTCAAAATAATGGATTTTACGCTTTGAATGGGGATGACATCTCTCACCAGTTCGAATTCCAGCGGTTGTTTGACGCCGTCGCGCAAGATCGTTACTTCTACGGGCGTTCCTTTGGGTCCCCGCATCATATTTACCGCTTCTCGAAGATCCTTTGTAGGTTTGCCGTCGACTTTTATAATTCTGTCGCGGGCTTTTATACCGGCCTTGTAGGCCGGGGTGTCCTCAATAGGCGAAATCACCGTTACAAAGCCATCCTGCATGGTGATATGGATCCCGATGCCGGTAAACTTGCCCTTGGTGTCGATCTGCAAATCTTCAAATGCCTCCTGCGGAAGCAGCGAAGAATGCGGATCCAGGCTGTGAACCATTCCCTGGATCGCCTTTTGAATCAATTCCTTGGTTTCGACTTCATCAACGTATTCTCTTTCAATCAATTCGATAACATCCGAAAATACTTTTAATTCCTCATATGCATCTTCGCTCTTGGCCGACAGATCACGATAGAAACCAGTGCCGATTGTCCAGACAACTACGGCGATTACCATCAGTAACCACAGTTTTACATGCCGCGTTTTTTTGATAATCATTAAGGTGCTCCTTCTCATCCCTTTTGTAACCATTTCAAAGGGTTCATGGGTTTGCCGTGATGGCGCACTTCAAAATAGAGCTTTGCGCCCATCATTGATCCGGTGTCTCCCACAGTGGCGATGACTTCTCCAGCAACAACATTGTCGCCTTTGGATTTAAAGGTTTCTTCCATGTGGGCATAAACCGTATAATAACTATTGCCATGATCAATAATAATCATGTTTCCATAGCCTTTAAACCAGTTTGAATAAATAACCTTGCCTTTGAAGACGGATCGAATAGGCTCTCCATAGTCCGCTTTGATATCAATGCCGTTGCGAAAGTTGGTAATATCATATTTCGGATTCTTATATGGCCCGAATAAATTTATTATCTTACCGTTAACAGGCATCATAAGCAAGCCTTTATGGGCGGAAAATGACGATTGCGAAATATTTTTATCCGGGACGGCCTCAGTTTTTTCAGTATTCAGCAATTTTATTTTGCGTTCAAGATCGTCCGCCGCCTGGGTCAGTGCGTCAATGGCGGCCAGTTCCAGTGCCTTTTGTTTGCGAATGTCCACGAGTAATTTGGTGCGCGTTGATCGTTCCCGGGACATCAATCTGGTTTGTTCCTGATACTCGGCTGCACGTGCACTTTTTAGCGCTTTATGAGCATCCAGCCGCTTAAGCATTTTTTTGAGTTCGGCCCGGCTTTTTACCAGGTCGGCTCGGATTTTTTCATCATAGGCCAGAATTCGCTCCAGGCCGGCTTTGCGTTGAATAAATTCATTCATGGATTCCGCAGACCCCAGCAGATAGAATTTTCCCAGCCGGTTCATCTTATACAGAACCACCAGGCGCCTGGACACATAATCTTCATTGGCTTGAATTTGATTTCTCAAATCTTCCGACGCCGCTGATGCTTTGTCGATCCTGTGTGCCAGATCTCCTATTTCCCTTTTTAGATCAGCTGTGCGTTTTCTGCTGGTATTGAGCGCCAGCTCAACCTGATTTAAGTGTTTAATAATGTCGTTTTCGCGGCGCGTAAACGCTGTAACATCCTGGCGCCCTTTCTCAATTTCACGACTGATATGTTTTTTGCGTTTGTGTAGACCGTCAATTTCGGCTGCGGTCACAATGCCGATCTGATGGTGATCGGACAGTCGGTTGGCTAGCGCTCCGAAAAGCAGGAACCATAAAGTGAGCACGATCAGTATTTTTTTAAATGAGTTTTCGGAGTGGCTAAACATCAGGCCTTCAAAAATTGCTTCAACGAAATATAACACCCCAGCCATCCGA
>JBAVYC010000190.1:0-1503 GCA_049698595.1 Desulfobacterales bacterium
CTGTTATCCGGTCAGGTCGACATGGCCTACCCGATTCCGGTGCAGGATATGAAGCGCGTCGACGGCAATGCCGCCACCCGCATGCTGGTCGGTCCGGAATTACGGACGATTTTTCTGGGAATGGATCAATTCCGGGACGAATTGCTGTATTCCAACGTCAAAGGCAAGAACCCATTCAAGGACAAAAGAGTGCGGCAGGCCTTTTACCAGGCCATCGATATTGAAGCCATCAAAAAGAAAGTCATGCGCGGGTTGTCGGAACCGTCTGCCATGATGATCGCGCCGGGCGTGCAAGGCGGCGGAAACCCTAAGTTCAAACGGCTTGAATATGATCCGGCCGCCTCAAAAAAACTGCTGACCGAAGCCGGCTACCCGGACGGGTTTGAAGTCAGCATGGATTGTCCCAACAATCGCTATGTCAATGACGAGCAAATTTGTCTGGCCGCGGTTTCCATGCTGGCCAAAGTGGGCATCAAGGTAAACCTGCTGGCCCAACCCAAAGCCAAATATTTCGGAAAAATACTGGCCCCCAAGCTTGATACCAGTTTCTACATGCTGGGCTGGACCCCAAGCAGCTTTGACTCATACAACGTGCTTAACTTCATACATGCCTGCCCCAAAGATACCGGTGAAGGCAAATTTAATCTGGGTGGTTACTGCAATCCCGAAGTGGATAAACTCTCCGCAAAAATCAATAGCGAAACCGATCAGGCCAAACGCGATGCGATGATTGAACAAGCCTGGTCAATGACCATCGACGATGTTTCCTATATCCCCCTGCATCAACAGGCCTTGGCCTGGGGGGTCAGCAACAAAGTGCAGCTCAAACAGCGTCCGGACAATGAGTTTAAATGGCGTCATGTAGTTATCGAGTAGCAAAAACAAAATCAGCCAGCCCGGAATCCAACCCGATTCCGGGCTTTTTTCTTGAAAATCGGTTGACGGGTTTATTGGTTGATAAGTTGATTAGGTGCGAGGAAGAATATCTATTTTAGAAAGCGTATTGTCGTGTTAGATAAATAGCAGTTTTCCTATTCCTTAAAGCAGGGATGGTGTCAGATTTGCACTTATTCAACCAATCAACTAATCAACTAAATTCAAAATGATAGCCTTAATCATCCGCCGCATATTCCAGTCGTTCATCGTCATGCTCACGGTCGCACTGGTTGCTTTCATTTTATTTCGCTATGTGGGCGATCCCGTTTCCCAGATGGTCGGCCAGGAAACGAGCATTGCCGACATGGAACGAATGCGGCAAGAACTGGGCCTGAACGACCCGGTCATTGTCCAGTTTGCCCATTTTGCCTGGAACACGCTCCAGGGAAAATTTGGCATCTCCTACCGCCTGGGTCGTCCCGTTAACGAATTATTTGTCGAACGGCTGCCGGCCACCCTTGAATTAAGTCTGACCGCCGCCCTGTTTTCATTGCTGGTCGGGATTCCCATGGGGGTCTATACCGGGCTGTATCCGGACCGGGTTCTGAGCAAGGTTTTCCAGGCGGT
>JBAVYC010000191.1:0-2765 GCA_049698595.1 Desulfobacterales bacterium
ACCCAACAAAGCTTGGAGTAGGCTCAACCCAACCTACAAAATGCAAAGTGGCCAAGGATAGAACCAACTCCAACTTTTGAAATGAAGTTTCACACGAGCAGAATGCGTCGAGCAGATTTTACAGCTCGATACCCAAATGATCGTGCTCGGCGTAGGCGACCCGGGTTACCATGTTTTTTTGAATGGCTGCGGCGCAGCTACCCCGACCAGGTGGCTATTTATATCGACTTTAACAACGAATTGGCCCACAGGATCGAAGCCGGCGCAGATATTTTTCTCATGCCGTCACTGTTTGAACCCTACAGATTGAATCAAATTTACAGCTTAAGGTACGGCACCCTGCCCATCGTCCGGTTGACAGGCAGGCTGGCAGATACTATTAAAGACGGCGTCAACGGCTTTACCTTTTTTGATTTTGATGCGAACTTTTGAAAATATGTAATTTAATGAGTGAAATGAAAAACGAATTATCCAGGAGAGATTCAACATGAAAATACACGAATTAGCTGGAAAAGTGGCACCGAAATCTATGCTGGCCAATATTCCAAGACTGGTTTCAGCTTACTACACGTATCAACCTGACATTTCCGAACCGACCCAGCAAGTCACTTTCGGAACATCAGGGCACCGGGGTACGTCTCTGAAAAAAAGTTTCAACCAAGACCACATTCTGGCCATCAGCCAGGCACTCTGTGAATATAGAAAATCCCAGCATATAAACGGGCCGCTTTTTATGGGCATGGACACCCATGCATTGTCCGAACCCGCCCTGGCCAGCGCTCTTGAGGTCTTTGCCGCCGCCGGTGTGACCGTCATGATCCCAAAAGGGTTGGAATATACCCCAACGCCGGCGATCTCGCATGCCATCCTGAACCACAATCGAGATAGAAAGCAGGGCTTTGCCGACGGTGTGGTCATCACCCCTTCGCATAACCCTCCTGAAGATGGCGGATTCAAGTACAATCCTCCCCATGGCGGACCGGCGGGCAATGAAATTACCGAACGCATTGCCGACAGAGCCAACGAGATACTAGGCAATCGACCGGATCGAGTCAAACGGATACCTTTTGAAAGTGCTCTCAAAGCTGAAACAACCAGCGAATATGACTATATTACCCCCTATGTGGCGGACCTCGCCAACGTCGTCGACATGGAGGCGATCGCTGCGTCCGGGATCAAGCTCGGTGTGGATCCCATGGGAGGGGCCGCCGTACATTACTGGGCGCCGATTGCCGAGCGCTATCGGCTCTCCATTGAAATCGTCAACCCGGTCGTGGATCCCACCTTTGCTTTTATGACCCTGGACAAAGACGGTAAAATCCGCATGGATTGTTCCTCACGCTATGCCATGCAAGGACTGATCAAGCTCAAAGACAAATTTGACATCGCTTTCGGCAATGATACGGATGTCGACCGCCACGGTATTATCACTAAAAACGCCGGACTGCTCGATCCGAATCATTATTTGTCCGTGGCCATTTGGTATCTGTTTCAAAACAGGCCCGACTGGAGTCCATCGGCCGCCGTGGGTAAAACCTTGGTATCCACCTCGATCATCGACCGAGTGGCGAAGTATCTTGGCAGAAAACTGTCAGAGGTACCCGTTGGCTTTAAATGGTTTGTAGATGGTTTGATGAGCGGTGAATGCGGTTTCGGCGGCGAGGAAAGCGCCGGGGCGTCGTTCCTGCGCCGCAATGGCTCGGTGTGGACCACGGATAAGGATGGGATCATCATGGATTTATTGGCTGGTGAAATCATGGCGAAAACAGATAGGGATCCGGGTGAGCTATACAAATTAATAGAGGAACAATTTGGTTGTTCCGTTTATGAGCGCATCGATGCCCCGGCAACCGCAGCGCAAAAGACGGTATTAAAAAAGCTTTCAGCTGAAATGATCACCGCAAAGGAACTGGCCGGAGAGCCAATCATTGCCAAACTTACACGGGCACCTGGCAACCAGGCCCCTTTGGGAGGGTTAAAGGTCGTCACAGAGAACGGATGGTTCGCCGCCCGACCTTCCGGCACCGAAGACATCTATAAAATTTATGCGGAAAGCTTAAAAGATAGTGGGCATCTGCGAACAATTCAGCAAGAGGCCCAGACCATTGTCAACGATGTATTTAAAGCGGCACAGCCGGCGGATTCATTCTGAATTTAGATTTATTTTTTTAAACATCAAAGCAGATTGTTGCTTTTGGTTCATACAGGATCGGGCAAAGTCTATATTATTCGGTCCGGATAAACGCATGAAACTCACCAAAAGGGAAAGCCTAACGAAAGGGGCCAAAAGATGAAGATGAAAGATGTTTTAGGGTTGATTATGGGGGGTGGACAAGGGTCGCGACTATATCCCTTAACCAAGTTGCGGTCCAAACCAGCCGTGCCCATAGCGGGAAAATACCGCCTGATCGATATTCCCATCAGCAACTGCCTGCATGCGGGTATCGATAAAATCGCCATCCTGACCCAGTACAACTCGGTCTCGCTGCACCGCCACATCCAGCGCACCTACGCGCGGGATATATTCACCGAAGGCTGGGTGCAGATTCTGGCGGCCGAACAGACGCCCCGCAGTACCGGATGGTACCAGGGCACGGCCGATGCGGTCCGACAGCAGCTGAGGACGATCGAAACCGTACGCGCGCAATACGTCCTGATTTTAGCCGGTGATCACCTCTATAACATGGACTATCGTGCCTTTGTCGAATATCATGTCGAAACCGGGGCTGACATCACCATGGCGGTCCAACCGGTTTCAGCTGATA
>JBAVYC010000192.1:0-2712 GCA_049698595.1 Desulfobacterales bacterium
AAGCCTTGATCCAAACACTGAAATCAGCGACCACCAGCAGAGCTGGGGGTATGAGGATGGCCCCTGGAAGGGGCCGGGGCCACCTCTGCTGGGGGCCGCTGATTTGCGTTTTTGACCATTATTTTTACCCCGTGAAACCTTTTTTTTCTGTTTCACCGGGGCCATGATAGCGCTAAAGCTTCACTGCGTGCCCAACATTCCATCATTTTTACCCCGTGAAACTTTTTTTCTATTTCACTGGGGCCATGTAGGCGGCATAAAACCAGTGTCGTTAAAAACTACATGATTTCAATGTATTATAGAAATTCCGAAACTTCAGGGAGACTTTAATGTTGCTCGGTAGCCAAAATAAATCTTTGGAAAAAGAAAAGAAACAAACTGCGACGCCCCTGATCGGCGGCGCCAAGGACGAAGAGGTCTTTCGTTTGACCAACGTCACCAAAAAGTGGCCCGGTGTCCAGGGTTTTGCCCTGGCGGTGCCGGAGTTAATTATTCGTCGAGGGGAAAAAGTTGCACTGGTAGGTATGAGCGGATGCGGCAAGAGCACCTTGCTCGACCTGCTCGCCATGGTCCTGCGACCCGACGAAGCCGAGCAGTTTGTCTTTTTTAGCCAACAGGGGCAGAAGCAGGATATCATGCACGCCTGGACACGCAAAAAATTGAGCCAGCTGGCGCGCATCCGCATGGTGCACATCGGATATGTTCTCCAAACCGGGGGACTGTTTCCTTTCCTTTCAATCCGTGAAAACATCGGCATCAGCCTACTGGGACTCGGTTTGCCGGTAAATGACGCCGTTGAAGAAATGGCCAAGCGCCTGCATATCGAGCGGCATTTGAATAAGCTCCCCGGCCAGCTCTCGGTCGGAGAACGTCAGAGAGTCGCCATTGGCCGTGCGATGGCACATCGGCCTTCATTGGTAATTGCCGATGAGCCCACCGCTTCCCTTGATCCGATAAATGCTGAAGATATCATGGACCAGTTCAGTGCGCTGGCCGACGAGAAGGGTGTGACCCTGATCATGGCCACCCATGACTGGGGGAATCTGGGCAAACGCGGATTTCGTCATGTGCAGTTCGATTTGAAACAGGAGGCGGATCACGGCGCAGTGAAAGCCAAGGTATACGGATAGGCAGCAGATGTATCCATTCAGACGGCGGGAGACCCGGGCATATCGAAGAGATACAAATTTCAAAGCAATAAATGAGCTAAAATAGGCATTTGCTGATTAGGCTAAATCAGTCTGTTATAACAGGGGGCTGGAGCAAAGATAAATTATGCGCACTTTTCAAACGATTTTTCGTCTGGCACTGAAAGACTACTTCTATGAGCGATTACTTTCCGCCTGTGCAATAATGGGTTTGGCTGCCGTTCTGGCACCGTTGCTGGTGCTTTTCGGGGTTAAGAGCGGTATTATCAACACCATGTCGGATCGCCTGCTGCAAGATCCCCGCAACCGGGAGATTTCTCCGGTTGGCAGCGGCCGCTACGGGGCGGATTGGTTTTCAGCAGTGGGCAGCCGCAACGATGTCGATTTTGTGATTCCACAGACCCGCTCCATTGCGGCCAGTATGATCCTTTATAAGAAAGATGCTACGAAACCGCGTACGCTGGTGGTTTCTCTCATCCCCACCGCGGAGGGTGATCCTCTGCTGCTGCAATACGGGCGTGTCCCGACCGAAGCCAGGCAGGTGGTGCTGTCGGATACAGCCGCGCGTAAACTCAATGTAAAAGCGGGTCAGGATATCATCGGCAAGGTGGGCCGGTCGGTGGCCGGGGCTAAGGAGCAGGTCATGGTGAATCTGCGAATTGCAGACGTGTTGCCCCATGAAGCCTTCGTCCGAGAGGCCGCCTTTGTGCGGCTGGATCTGTTGGAGGCCACCGAGGATTACCGCGACGGTCGCGGCTCTGAGGAATTCGACTGGCCCGGTTCAGCGAGACCGGCCGGATCGAGGGTTTATCCAAGTTTCAGGCTCTATGCGCGCTCAATTTATGATGTGTCCGAACTCCGCAACCTGTTGATGGAACAGGGCCTCGAAGTATATACCAAGGCCGAGGAGATCGAAACGGTCAAAAGTCTCGATCGATCGTTTAATCTTATATTCGGTCTCATTGCGGTTGTGGCCGTATTGGGTTACTTTGCTTCGATGGTAAGCAATGTTCTGGCCAATGTGAACCGCAAAAGCCGCTATCTCGGTATTTCCAGCCTGATAGGATTTTCAACCGGCAACATCATCTGGTATCCTATCCTGCAGTCCATCGCGACGATCGTTTTTGGTTTTACGACCGCCGTCATCCTCTACAAAACAGCAGAGGTTATGATAAACAGAATGTTTACCGCGTATCTGGCGAGCGGTGAATACGTATGTCGGTTATCGATCATACACATGCTGTTAGTCCTGGTATTGATGCTGGTACTTTCCATCATGGCCTCGGCCTATGGTGCTTTCAAGGTCTCGCGGATTGAGCCGTCACAGGTCATCCGTGAAGTTTAGGTATTTGTTGTTTCATACGAGCGACGCCGCTGGCCTGAAAAGCGGCCAGTCTGATCGAAAAAAGAAACTTTTTAGGACTGAATATAGGTTGTGGAACGCAGATTTTGTTCGTCATTCGATTCGTACTCGTGCTCTTACTCGTCGTCGTCCTCGACGCTGTTTTAGTACTTTTGATTTCGAGGACGAGGACGAGCACGACGACGAGGACGATGATAACAC
>JBAVYC010000193.1:0-2161 GCA_049698595.1 Desulfobacterales bacterium
CTGCTGTTGGCCATCGGCCTGGTGGCCTCCATGGGGCCTAGTTTGAAAACCGTATCTATTTCAATCGGTGTCGTTTACATCCCTCGATTTGCACGCGTCATGAGAAGTTCTGTTTTGGCTGAAAAGGAGAAGGAATATGTAGAGGCGGCCAGGGCCATCGGCCAATCTGGCTTCAAGATTCTGATAAAACATATTGGCCCCAGTACGATCTCCCCCATGATTGTGCTGGCCACGATCATTTTTGCCCTGGCAATTATCATCGAGGCCACTCTGAGTTTTCTGGGAGTCGGTTTGCCGCCACCGGCGCCAAGCTGGGGGGCCATGCTGGATGAATCCCGCCGTTACCTTTCGGTTTCAGTGTGGATGGCGCTTTTTCCCGGTATCACCATATCCATCGCTGTCCTGGGCTTCAACATGGTTGGTGATGGACTGAGGGATCTTTTGGATCCAAGGTCATATAACTGAGCAAAAAAGAAAGGAGAAAGGAAATGAAGAAGTCAGCGATAACAGTATTGGCACTGGCGGTTGTAATTTCAATCACGTTTCCATCGGTATCTACTGGCGCACCGAAATATGGCGGCACATTCATTACGGGAGAAGCAGCGGATCTCAATAACGTTGACCCCCACCGCGGCGTGACGAAGATAGCGGGCAAAGCTTTTTCGCTGGTGTGCGAAAACCTGGTTATCAGCGAACGCGATGGCGCACCCGGTCCGGGTCTGGCCGAATCGTGGGAACTTTCAGAAGGGGGTAAGGTATGGACTTTCCATTTACGACGGGACGTTAAATGGCATAACGGCAAGGACTTCACGGCGGATGACGTCAAGTGGAACTTTGAACGCATGCTCGATCCCAAAACGGGATCACCCTGGCGCGGGAGATTTGCCGTAATTGAGTCCATGCAGGTGGTTGACCCCCACACGATCAAATTCCAATTAAAAAGACCATCCGTCGGTTTCCCGGCGACCATGTATTCCGCCGGCAGTGCCCAAGTGCCGATGGTGGCGCCGGAAAGTGTGAACGCCGAAGGTAAAATCACACACCCCATCGGAACCGGGCCTTTTGAATTTGTGGAATGGAAGCCAAAGGAATATTTCAAGGTCAAAAATAATAAAAACTATCGCATTGAGGGTTTGCCATATCTGGATGAGATTATCGTGAAAATAATTCCGGATGAAACGGTCCGGTTGGCCGCCCTGCAGTCGGGTGATCTGGACTATACCGATAATCTCGGTTCGTATCAGGTACAAAATATGGCCAAAAACCCGCCGAAAGGTGTCGTGCTGAACGTGGAGACGTTTTCCAGCACGCTTTTTCTCCATTTCAATGCCGGCAAACCGCCTTTCAATGACGTTAGGGTGCGTCAAGCGATAGCCTATGGCATCGATAAGAAAGAGATCATTGAAAGCGTCTACGGTGAGGGCGCAATGGTGCAGAATCAGCCGCTGGTGCCGGCTTCTGCCTGGAAGGTTGATGTACCGGATGTAGAGCGAGATGTCGCGAAGGCTAAATCCCTTTTAAAGGAGGCAGGCTACCCCCAGGGTCTGGATGTGACCCTGTCCACGGCGACGGATTACTGGCAGTATATGGTTGCCGTACAGGTGGTCCAGGAGCAGTTGAAAGAGGTGGGCATAAACATTATCATCGATGCCAGCGATTGGCCTACCTATGTGGGCAAATGCCTGAAAGGGGCTTTTGTCATGGGATTGGCCGGCTGGCCCATGGACTATGATCCGGTGTTTACATACGCCCCGTGCTTTACACCGAATGGTGCCTACTCGTTTTTGACGGCCAAGGCATATGACAACCCCGAACTCACTGAATTGCTTCAACAAGCGGATGCAGCCGTAATTGCGACGGACAGAAAAAAGTTCTTTGCCGACGCGGTCAAAATTATCGTCGATGACGCACCATGGGTTTATCTTGGCGTAGGACCGGCGCCGACGGCCCAGGGATCCTATGTCAAAGATTTGCAACCTCATATCAGTGGATTATACATCGCCCCAAAAAGCGGATTTCAATACATCTGGCTGGACAAGTAGCAACCTGGAAAAGATGCTGGTTTTCTGCAGGTGCTAAGTGCTCTTATTCGTAATTACAGTAACATATTAGCTGTACTATTTTTTCTCACAATGACACTGAGTGTTGAATGGATTCGATT
>JBAVYC010000194.1:0-1565 GCA_049698595.1 Desulfobacterales bacterium
GGAGGTTTTAACTTTTCTTTGATGGCCGGATCGTTAGTTTGGTGAAGTTTTGTAAACAAGACGGTGGTTTTGACAACAAATTTAAAAGCACGGTGGAGCAGTAGGACAATGGCTGCCATTTGGGCAAGAATAGCAGCTCTTTGAGCGTTGAGGATTCTGGGTTTTTCAAGGATCTTCAGATCTTCTTTCATGGTGCTGTTGGCCCGCTCGGAGGCCGAGCGGATTTTCTTAATCAAGTTGTAGCGTTTTGACCCCCGTGGGATTTCATTGATCAATCGGGGATGCTCTTTGACATACATGTGTTTTGTAAAACCGGTACGGTTTTCAATATGAGGACACATGGCGATATCGTATTTTTCCTGGACACTTTTCAGGGCAGCGACCCTGAGGTTTAGGCACTGCTTAAAGCAACAGAAGGTCAGGCGCTGGTATTTTTTTTCAAATCCGTTTGGCCGACAGAGCAGCCCGCAGGGGGCAAATTGCCAGCCATTGTGGTCATATCCTCGGTCAACCAGGGCCTCTCTGGACAAATTTTCGTTTCTGCGGTTATAGTCGATAATCGGGATGGAACCTTTGGCCCGGATATAGTCATAGTTTTTCGTGATGTCATACTTGGCATCAGCGATATCGATGTTGACGCGGCAATGATGATGACGGTCTATTTGGTCGTCATTGGAGATGATTTGACTACCCTCTTCGGCATTGCCGGCGATATTGGTCACAGCAACAGGCAGCTCAATTTTTAAATGCAGTTCCACTGATGTTGTTAAAACCAGGTTATAGCCGAAGATTTTTTGTTTTTTATTTGGGTTTTGCGGATCCCGCCGGACACCGATTTTGGCATCGGTGTCTGTGGGCAGTTTTGGGCATTTGATGGTCATGGAGCCGTCATCAAGATTAATACAGGAGACATTCGAGCGGATTGTATTGATGCATAGATTTTGTTTATCCAGGTTTTCTTTGATCTTGAAAAGCACAGCTGTATTATTTTGTTCTTCAGTCGGTTGTCCATCGGCAAAGGCGAGTGTGAAGGCAAACAGTTCGATTTTTGGTTTTTTGATTTCATTGCCATTTTTATCTTTTTCTGGGAACCTGTCAGAAGGGCATTGAGTATAGACGCGGATTTCAGATCCCAGATTGTTTTGAGATAAATTATCAAGGCGATAGAGGATGCGATTTTTCACTTTGTCGATGACATTATCTACGATGATGCAGTCACACTGATCACAAAAGTAGGTGCAGCCCTTATATCGAGCCCAGCTAGGATACAGGGTACCATCATGAGCCAAGATATTAAAGGTGATCATTTCAAGCTGGTGAAAGATATCCACCAGGACATGGAAGATTTCATTGTAGAGATTTTCACCCAATCGGGCTCTAAAAATAGAGAAGGTGGCTTCACAGGGGATATTGTTCAAGATGCCGGCATGGGTACGATAAACACGGCCGCGATCATTGTCACGAACCAGTTCAAGGAACTTGCTCATATTTTGGTAACCGTCGATGTATCGAAACAAGTCCAATAAGAACAAGCTTGGCGGATCATAACAGGCCGGGCCATATTC
>JBAVYC010000195.1:0-6178 GCA_049698595.1 Desulfobacterales bacterium
CGCCCCGGCCGACCTGGCGGGCATCAAGCTGCGGACCCCCAAAGGGGAGTGGCGCCTGAAGATGTTCAAAAGCTACGGTGCCAATCCCACTCCCATGGCGCTGTCGGAGGTCTTCGTCGCCCTTCAAACCGGCGTCATCGATGGCCAGGAAAATCCCATGGCTCAGATCTACAGTCAGAAGTTCCAGGAGGTTCAAAAATACTTGTCCCTGACGGGCCACGTTTACACCCCGGCCTACGTAACCGTCGGCGCCCAAAAATGGGCGAAATTGCCGGCTGAGACGCGCGCTAAACTCCAAGCTATCGCCCAGGGCATGCAGGAATTCGTTTATATGAAGGCCGAACAGCTCGATAATGACCTTTTGGAGAAAGTCAAAGGTTCGGTTGAAATCAACAACGCCGATAAGGATGCCTTTATTGAGGCCAGTGCGTCCATCTATGAAGAATTCGGCAAAACGGTTCCGGGAGGTGCCGAACTGGTTCAGCAAGCCGTGGAACTGGGAAAAATCTACAAGTAAAACCAGTGGCCCCACTTCCGGGTCCCGGTCCGGTGGCGGGGCTCTTTCCTTTTATTAAAAGATAAAATTTAATTAGGGAGGTGTTCTTGTACGCAAATCTTCGCAATGGGTTTAAACTCTTGCTGGAAGCCATTGTCATCCTGCTCATGGTGACCCTGACCCTCATTGTCCTGGTGGCCGTGATTTATCGCAAAGCCGGCGACTCGCTGAGCTGGTATGACGAGGTTGCCTCCGTCTTGCTCGCCTGGCTCACCTATTACGGGGCCGCCCTGGCTGCCATTCACCGGGAGCACATCGGATTTGCCGGGGTTATCCAGGCCTTGAAGCCTGCTGTGCGCATCCCCTTTGTAATTATCAGCGAAATCATTATTCTTGCTTTCTTCGCGCTGCTGGCCTGGGTCGGGTTCGATGTTCTGGTCATTCTAAAGGGCGATTCCCTGATCAGCCTGCCGCAAATTCCCACCCGTTTGACCCAGTCGGTCATTCCCATTGGAGCGATCCTCTTCTTCATTGCCGAAGCGCTGGCTTTACCGGAGCTTCTGAAAAAAGCCGCCAGACCCGATGGATACGACAACATCGACATACCCGCTGAAAATGAAGCTAAACCTGACAATGCCGTTACGGAGGTGCCCCGCCCATGACCCTCTTGTGGATGCTATTAGGTTTGTTTGCGCTGATTGCGATTAATGTCCCGATCGCGGTCTCCCTGGCTGTCGTCACCGTGGTGGCCATGATCGTAACCCAGGGACTGGACATTCTGCCCAACATCGCCCTGGTGATGTTCGACGGTGCCACCAAGTTTCCCCTGCTGGCCATTCCCCTGTTCATTTTTGCCGGGGCCATCATGAACACCTCCGGCATTTCCCGGCGCCTGATCGCCTTTGCCTCGGCGCTCTTCGGCTTTATAAAGGGTGGTCTGGCCATGGTCAATGTCGCCGCTTCCATGTTTTTTGCCGAGATGTCCGGATCGGCCGTGGCCGATGTGGCCGCCCTGGGATCCATTCTCATTCCGGCCATGAGGCGCAAGGGGTATCCCAGGGGATTTGCGGCCGCCGTAACCTCCTCTTCGGCCACCATCGCCATCATCATTCCGCCATCGATACCCATGATTCTGTACGCGGTCATGTCGGACAGTTCCGTTGTCCAGCTTTTTGTGGCCGGGATCATCCCCGGTGTCCTGGGCGGGACCCTCATGATGGGGATCTGCTACTGGTTTGCCGTACGCTACAACTACCCGGTCGAAGAAACTTTTCGGCTTAAGCGGTTATGGACCACCTTCAGGGAAGCCTCCTGGGCCTTTTTACTTCCCTTAATCATCCTCGGCGGAATCTTTGGCGGGGTCGTCACGGCCACCGAAGGGGCCGGCTTGGCGGTAGCCGCTTCCCTGTTCATCGGCGGCGTTATTTACCGTGAGCTCAACTGGAAGCATTTGCGCAAAGCCATCATCGACGGCGGCATCTCCACGGCGGTGGTTATGTTGCTGGTTGCCGCCTCCGCCCTGGTAGGCAATTACCTCACCGAACTTCAGGTTCCCCAGGAACTGGCCGCGGCCATTACGAGCTGGACCAATAACCGCTATATGGTTCTGGCGCTGCTGAATGTGTTTTTACTGGTGGTCGGTCTTTTTTTGCATTCGGCGGCTGCAATTATCCTGGTCGTGCCCATCGTCATGCCCCTGGTAAACGCCGTCGGCATCGACCCGGTGCACTTCGGGCTCATCGTGACCCTCAACCTGGGCATCGGCCAGCAAACACCGCCGGTGGCGAGCGTGCTGATCACCGCCTGCTCGGTTGCCAAGGCAGATATCTGGGAAGTCAGCCGGATCAATGTTTTTTTTGTGGCAGTCATCGTGATGGTGCTTCTGTTGATCACCTACGTGCCGGTAATCCCCATGTCACTTGTAAGGCTGTTTTACGGATAGACGATAAATAAATTTTGGATTTTGGATTTTAGAATTTGGATTTAAGGTCCGCCTCCGGCGGATCAATTTAATAAAAAGGACAGAGTAACGCGATACAACAATTTCTCAATCCGAAATCAAAAATCTAAGATAGCCCCAAAAGATGATTTAAGTGATCAAAAAAAAACCATACGGAGACACCCTCAAGGAACAATTACTGGCCGGCGCCAGGGATCGTCTCCATAACTTTTTGTTGGCCGACGGGGCTGTCCGCGGGGTGATCCTGAACGGCACGCGGATGGTTAACGAAATGCGGGCCAACCACGAACTGGGGATTCTGGAAACCCTGGTGCTGGGGCGGGCCTATCTGGGCGCGGGTTTAATGTCGGCAGGCTTGAAAAGCGATGACCGGATTGCCCTTCAATTTGATTGTTCAGGACCGATTAAAGGGCTGGTTGTAGAGGCCAATGCGTTTGGTGAAGTGCGCGGTTTTCTTAAAAATGTGCCAATTCCCATCGATAAACCCATGGAAGATTTTGACCTGTCGCCATTTTTCGGCGCCGGTTTTCTTTCCGTGACAAAGTATTTGGAAGATGCCAAACATCCTTTTAGCGGTAAAGTCATCCTCAAATACGGTAATATCGCCCAGGATCTGGCAAACTATTATCTGACATCCGAACAAATCCCCACCGCATTCAACTTGAGTATAAAATTTGATCGTAACGGCCGGGTCACCGGTGCCGGCGGTGTGTTTTTACAGGCCATGCCCCAGGCGGGAGAAAAATTGACGGATAGTCTGGAACAGCGGGTGATAGATCTGCCCTCACTCGGAGAAGTATTTACGCAAGAAAACGACCCGCAAAATCTGATTGCCGACAATTTCAGAGACTATTCCCCGCGTTTTTTAGCCGACCACCGCATTGAGTTTATGTGCCACTGCAATCAGAATCGGGTGCGCAGCCTGTTAATGTTGCTGCCGATCGAAGATCTCAAAGACATCCGGGATAAGGGACCCTTTCCGCTGGAAATGCGCTGCCATTACTGTAATACGCTGTATCATTTCGCGAAAGAAGACCTCCGGAAAATTTACGGGCAGCGCTATCCGAATAATTGACTATTTAATTTTTCGACCACCCAGCTCATCGCCAAATTCTCCTTATTGAGCACCGCCCTGTTTCTTTATCTGCTGGACCATTTCATCCACGGATCGACCGGTGGGCGCCATAGCGACGGGGTTTACTTCCAGCAGTCCTTCCCAGGCTTTTACGGCACCGTCAGTATCTTGGAGGTCATGTAGAAGCACAATTCCCTTGTTCATACGAGAAACTTCGTGCTTGGGATCTGCCTCGATGGCTTTATCGAATGCATTTATCGCCTCTTGCGGGTTGCCGTTACGCCGATACATGACGCCCATATCGGTCCAGACATTGGCATTATTCGGGTTGATTTCCAAAGCCTTGCGGTAGGCACCGATTGATTTTTCGTATTGGTTCGAATCAAAATAAGCGTTTCCCAGCTCGATCCAGGCGTCAAGATTGCCGGGATTGGACCGGGTTTCCTTTTCAAGCGCAGCGACGATACTGGCCTTGCCGGGGTCTGCGGCCTGGGTGGGGGCTGGTGCCGGGCGTCCAGGCATTTCCGCCGTATCGGTTTTAAACACGCCAAACATCACGCCCCCGAAAAAACCCACCGCCAGGGCCAGCAGTGTAACCAGCCAGAATGTTTCTTTGCGGACATATTGTCCATCAGCATTTTTAGATTGTTTTGCCATCGGTCCTCCAAAGTGAGTTTAAATCTTAGATCTTAAGCTAACACGGCAAGATAAGAAGTCAATGACGAGTCGGGTTTTGACATCTCCTTTACAGTACTTAAATTGTTCTTTAATATTGACCCTTTGGCCTTTGCCCGTAAAATTAGTCGATCAGACCCCAACGTTGCAACATTGGGGTAAACGCAGAAGGAACGAATCATGGGAATATTGAAACTGAAATCCTGCTTAAAAATATTGGGAATCTTATTTTGCATTTTAAGTTGTGCCATGATTTCGCAGGCCGCAAGGTTCAGTGCGGCCCATCGCCTTCACATTGAATTGATTCCAGGTGCACAGAAGTTAATCGGCCAAGATGACATCACCATCAAGACTGACGGGACTGCTGTCCTCGAATTTCGTCTGACGAATCGAGCAACCCGTATCGAAGTGCAAGTTAACCAAAATCCGCGAAATTTCAGCTTTGAAAACGGCCGCCTGCGGATAGCGCTCAAAGCCCCTGAAATATCCGGCGAAGCGCAGGTTAGCATCCGTTATTCGGCCACTTTCGACGACCCCGTTCCGATGAACCCCATAAACACGGAAAATCCCGGTTTCGGCGTTACGGGGACCATCTCGGAGAAAGGCAGTTTTTTGCTGGCAGGGGCTGGATGGTACCCGGAACTAGTAGACAGCACGGCAAGTTACAGGGTGACGGTCGCGGCACCCGCCGGTCTGATTGCGGTGACGGCGGGCCGCTCACTGGGCCACCGGAATCAAAATGGAAAAACCGTATCCGATTGGGAGGTGAAATATCCGGTAGAGGGCTTAGCCCTATCCGTCGCACGGTATGAGGTTGAAGAGAAATCTGTCGGCGATGTAACCGTGGCGACCTATTTGCTGCCGCGGAACAGCCACCTGGCGGCATCATATTTAAAGGCCACCAGCGGTTATTTATCGCTTTATTCGGATCTTTTCGGAGCGTATCCCTTTCAAAAGTTCGCCGTCGTGGAAAATTTCTTCCCAACGGGATACGGCTTTCCTTCCTATACCCTGTTGGGCGGAAACGTGCTGCGGTTGCCGTTTATCATACATACCAGCCTGGGCCATGAAATCGCGCACTGCTGGTGGGGAAACGGGGTTTATGTGGATTATGCCCAGGGCAACTGGAGTGAGGCCCTGACGGCCTATGTGGCGGATTATCGGTTCAAAGAAATGAAATCCCGGGAAGCCGCCCGGGATCACAGACGACAATGGCTGAGAAACTATTCAACCCTGGTTACACCCCAAAACGATTTTGCGCTGGACCGCTTTCAAAGCCGCTATGACACCGTCACCCGAACCATCGGCTATGACAAGGGTGCCATGGTTTTTCATATGGTGCGGCAAACCCTGGGGGAAGAGGCCTTCTGGGGGGCATTGCGCGATATATATCACACCCGCCTGTTCAAACCGACATCCTGGTCTGATCTGCAGCATGCATTTGAAACCCGCGGCAAACGATCTCTGCAGGATTTTTTTAACCAGTGGGTCTACCGCCGAGGGGCACCCCAATTTTCGCTGGATGGGGTTCGGTCCGAACACACCGGCAGCATCTGGCAAATCAAGGGGCAAATCATCCAGGCCAAGCCCTATTTTAATTTTCCGCTAACGCTCGCGCTCAAAAGCGGCAAACAGACAGCCATCCATCACATATTGGTCGCCGGACGGGCGACCTCATTTGAGCTGCAAGGAGACCATCGTCCACTAAAGCTTACGGCGGATCCCGCTGATGATATCTTCAGGCGGCTTTCTCCCTCGGAAATACCGCCGGCCGTCAACACCTTAAAGGGCGCGCCATCGGTTATAACCGTGCTATCCGAAAATCTGGATCCGGAAATAATAAAAGCGGCTGAGTTACTCACGCTTTCACTGGGCCTGAAACATAACAAGTTCGTCGATGAAAAAGAGTTGGACCGGCACATGCTTGCCGAAAATGATATTTTGGTGATCGGCCATCCCCGGCGCACTGATC
>JBAVYC010000196.1:0-1846 GCA_049698595.1 Desulfobacterales bacterium
GTTTGGATTAGATTTGACATAATCAATATTCGCTTTTAATAAATTCCACAAAGCCGAAGCCTCTTTTTCAATCAAACCGGCCCAGTTTCAGGCCGGCGGCTGAACTGAAACTTTATTTATCGTGCAGCTATCCAAAAGTCAAGAATCGAAAACAGGCCTTGATTATCGATGGGCTAACTGTTATTTAAGAAGATTAAATTTTTGGAAAGGAACCGACACACTCAATTGAGATCTGATAAAAAACGTAGCAAATTTTGGTTAATCGCTATCTTATGTTTGATGATCCTGCTGCCCGGCGGTTGGTTTTTGTGGGATCGTCTGGAGAAAGAAAAGCCGGCCATAGACATGGATTTGCTTTCTCCCCATCTGGGCCGAGATCAGGAATTCACCCTTGCAGTGTCGGACGTCAAAAGCGGTTTACGAAGACTCTGGGTCGGCCTTTTAAAGAACGGTCAAGAAACTGTTTTGTACGATAAGAAGTTTCCTTCGGCCGGTTTTTTTAAAGGCGGAAAAGTCCATAAGACGTCTGTCAAAATCCGGATAGAGCCCGCGATATTGGGATTTGCCGATGGTGAAGCGATTCTGCGAATGGTTGTATCGGATTATTCATGGCGAGACTGGTGGCGGGGGAATAAGACCTATACTGAAAAAAACGTAGCAATCGACACCCGCCCGCCCGAAATCGAGGTTTTGAGCCGAGCACACAATATCAACCAGGGTGGCGCAGGGTTGGTAATTTTCCGCACCTCCGAGACCTGCTCACAAAGCGGGGTCCAGGTTGGAGACCACTTTTATCCGGGACACACGGGATTTTTTAGTGACAAGCAGGTCTACCTTGCGTTTATTGCCCTGGGATACCAGCAGGGGACAGATACCGCGATATTTGTAAAAGTCGCTGATTTAGCAGGAAATCAAGCTAAAAGCGGCTTGAACTACCATTTGCGGCGGAAAGTTTTCAGGCGGGATCGACTCAACATATCGGATCGTTTTTTAAAGCAGAAAATGCCGAATTTTTCATCACAGATTTCCCAGGATACGAATCTTTCTCTGGTGGACAAGTTTCTTAAAGTCAACCGAGATCTTCGTGAGGCCAATTATCAGAAAATCGCTGACGTGTGCCGCAATATCGATCCTAAGATGCACTGGCAGGGCGATTTTATAAGACTGCCGAAATCCGCCACCCGGGCGAAATTTGCGGATCACCGGACCTATATGTATAAGGGACGGGAGATCGATCGACAGGTGCACATGGGGTTCGATCTGGCATCCGTAGCCCGCAGCCCCATACCGGTTGCAAATACCGGAGTTGTAATTTTTGCAGAGTTTTTGGGAATTTATGGGAAAACGGTCATCGTGGATCATGGCTTCGGTCTGTTCAGTATGTATGCTCATCTGAGTCACATCGGGGTCGAGGTCGGGGACCAATTAGCCAAGGGCGATATTTTAGGCCGAACCGGTGTCACCGGACTGGCGGGCGGTGATCACCTTCATTTCAGCATGCTGATTCATGATACCTTTGTCAATCCCGTCGAGTGGTGGGATACAAACTGGATTCAACATAACGTGTTATCAAAAATAGAAGGGGCCGGATCGAGCATAAAGCGGGAGTGATGGAGCATGAAAAAATTTAAAGTCAGCAAAACCATTCAGGAGATCAATCAAAAAATCAAATCCGGTGACGTCGTTGTCGTCACAGCAGAAGAGATTATCGATATCGTTAAAAATGAGGGTCCGGTCGAGGCTGCACATCAGGTGGATGTGGTGACTACCGGAACCTTTGCCCCCATGTGTTCATCAGGCGCGTTTATCAATTTCGGCCATTCGGTTCCCACCATCAAGGCATCCA
>JBAVYC010000197.1:0-2456 GCA_049698595.1 Desulfobacterales bacterium
AATTGAGAGAATATCACAAACTGTGACATCCTCGAAAATCAAATCTTCGAAAAACGTTCGTGCATTTACATTGCGCTGGCTAATCGCCCGATCTTTAAACCTAACGGTCAGAATTTTTGGCAAACGCAAATTAATATTGAGTGGCATCGAAAATTAGTCTATCGGAAATAGAGTGTAAAAAAAGGGGCTATAGTTCACTATTCAAGCTTCGATCCCCAATTTTACTTTTTAGGCATGACCAAGGAGAATCGCCTCTGGGAAGATAAAATTAAGTCGAAGATTTTAGACGAAATATTTGCAGAGAACCGTGACACGCACATAATATTAGGGAATATGGTTAGCCATCCGCAGACCTTCACTGTATTAGGCTTTTTCTGGCCACCCAAAAAGCAGGGGCGACAAATGCCGCTATTCAGTTAAATTAGGAACAATATGCTCTATTTTTAATCCGTTACCGTCGAGTTTTCTGAGCTCATCTGCCACTACTTTTCGATGGCACTTTTGCGGATTTCGCTCAAAACAGAGCAGGGCCACATTGCGGCCGTGATTAATTAGCGAGAGGATTTCGACCAGATGATCAGTTTTATCTGAAATATTGTTTTCGTACTTCCGGAAAAAACGATCGTAATTACCGGATGTATAGAGCTCATCTCGTAGCTCTTTGGGGGCGCCCAAGTCCCGATAATTGATATAATCAATGCCTTTGGAGCTTAGCGTTTCCCTCAAAACTGTTTTAGAGAAGCCCTTTTTACGGCTAGCTGGCAGTTTGCGAATATCCGCCACCACTTCGACGCCGTGATTAGAAAGGTATGCAATGAACTGTTTCTGGTCGAGCTTTTCATAACCTATTGTAAATAAAATCATTTTTTTATCCTTTTAGAATAATTATTGTTTATCATGAATCATTCGGACATGCAAATGAGAACAGCACCATAAAGCATCCAGATTGGTTTTGAATTAGAATAGACATTTACAATTCACCATGAAAAGAGTTACAAAATAACATGTTTTTTTACATTTTGCTCGATTAACCAAATATTTAAAAACTTATCGCAGTTTGTTTACGATCATTTAGGGTTTTGTCATTCACTTTCAGCGGCCTAGCTCTGCGGTACACTATTATCAGCAGGTGGGGCGTGCGCTCGACGAGGCCTACGGTATTTTGCTCGGTGGGAAGGAAGATAAGGAAATTACAGATTATTTCATTCGCACGGCATTTCCGCCACAGGCCCATATAGATGTAGTGATTGAAGCCTTGAACCAGGCTGATGACGGACTTTCAGTGCCGATGATGCAAAAAGAGGTGAACCTGAGTCAGGGTGCCATCAACAAAACCCTCAAGTTTCTTGCTGTGGAAGCCACGTCTCCAGTGACTAAAATCGGGTCAAAGTGGATATGAATATGTACACAAAAGGCAGATTTCGGTCTGATCATAAGTGCTGAGGAGGGAAAAGGCGGAACCTGGGCTGGTGCGACTGAGGAATTAAAGCGACCAGATGCTCGCCATGTATTTGTAAGAGATGAACCAACAGCTCCGGAAGGCAACCGTGCGCTTTTAAAGCTGGGAGCGAAGCCTTATCCCAAACCTCCGTGGGGGGACAATCTGGCGGTAAAACTATCTGAAAAAATTAATAAAAAACAGATTTCGACCGGAGAGCAGCTTTCCATGTTTCAACAAAGACCGCTGAGCGCGCCTGCTGCCGTTTCAGTAAAAGAAAAGGGGGCCGACTATCCGGAAGACCAGTCCAGGATGAATGGGAAGAAGGCGGAAGATGACCAACTGGCGGGCGAAGTTCCTGCAAGTGTGTATGATGCGGTGTTGCCTGTGCTTCTGAAGGCGCTTGATGATTGGCAAAAACCCAAGGATCTGGCTGAAAAACTGGAGTTTCGCAAGCAACAGTTGGACGACTGGCTGAAGCGGGCCGTTGATGAGGGCTGGATCAAGAAAAAGAACCGGCCTGTTCAATATAGATGTTTTAAATGACTAAAAATAATCCCGTTATTTATTTGGGCTTAGATTGATGTTTTTGACCTGTTAAAATCTATCCGATACTATGGTGATAAATACGGAAAAGTTTAGGTGGAATTTTCCAACATTATCGAATAAAAGGTAAAATATCTTTTTATTTTAGATTTCCCGAAAACCATCTGCGGTAACCAAAATGAACAAACCAAAAATAGACTTGCCAACTCACAAAATCGCTGAATTTTGTAAAAAAAATCATATTATGAAGCTCTCTCTTTTCGGATCCGTATTACGCGATGATTTTCAAATAGACAGTGATATTGATTTTCTCGTTGAATTTGAACCGGGAAAGGCGCCCGGATTGATAAGTTATTGCCGAATGGAGAGAGAGCTTTCGGAAATACTTGGTAACCGAAAAGTTGATTTACGTACACCCCAGGAATTAAGTAAATATTTTCGCGACGAAGTATTAGCTCTGGCCGAGGTTCAA
>JBAVYC010000198.1:0-8948 GCA_049698595.1 Desulfobacterales bacterium
CACGAGCAGGATATCACCGATGGAACGTCTTGTCATCTTGAAAAACCCCGTCCCGGTGCTCGGCCGCCGGACGGTCAAAACGATTGTGGCGGCGGGTCGATTTGCCCTGTTGAGGAGAACCTCAGCAAGTATGCTTTTGGCGACCTTCAGGTAATTCGAAATATATATCTTTGCGGGTATTGTCAGCTTATATTTCAACTGTGATTCAAATCGCTTGACAAACCAGGGAGACTTAATGTTACTTACAACATGTTGTCAGAAAAAGGCAGATAAGGGCTTAGACAATGCCAACACCGCCACCCCGGAACAAGTGAAGAAAACTATTTTTAGGGTTGCACAGATTCAGGAGGTCAGTCATGCCAGAGGAAGACAAAGGTTTTGTGGTAAAAGATCGCCGGATCTTTACCGACGAAAACAAGGAGGCGGAAGCCAAAGACGAGGGGACACAAACTCAACCTTCAACAGACGAGGAGGTCCAGTCTGAGCCGACAGCCGCGAAAACCCGCGCGCCTGAAGCTCCGGAGCCGTCAAAATCAGATGCATCCGAGGAGCCACCGCAATTTCCAGAAATAAATTTCCCAACATTTGTTGTATCCTTGAATGCCTCGGCACTGCTCCATCTGGGTGCCATCGAGGACCCCACTAGCGGGCAGAAAGCCAAAAATTTACCCATGGCAAAACAAACCATCGATATATTAAGCATGCTTGAAGAAAAGACAGCCGGCAATTTAAACAATGAAGAAAAAAATTTGTTAAAAAACATCCTTTACGATCTAAGACTGATGTACGTAAAAGAGAAGGGATAATCGCCCTCCAACCATTCCATCAGGGTCGGCAGTATTGAGCTGAGGTGGCGAAAAGCTTCGCTCAAATAGACCCATATGGACATAAACTTATCTCATTAACGAACGGTGCGTCTGACGTTAATGAAAATTCTATCTCCTGCCAAAATCAACTTGTTTCTGCAGGTTACCGGAAAACGCCCGGACGGTTATCACGAGCTGTTTTCACTGATGTGCTGCGTGGATCTCTGCGACACCATTTTTCTGCAGTTCGGGGTCAAAAATATACGGGTCGAATCATCTCATCCTCAAATTCCCTTCGATGATACCAACTTGGCCCACAGGGCTGCGGTCGTGTTTTTCAAAGCCTTGAATGTCAATGACGGCCTAAAAATTTTTATCGACAAATCCATACCGGTGGCCGCCGGTCTTGGCGGCGGAAGCAGCAATGCCGCCAGTGTTCTCAAAGGGCTGAACCAGCACTATGGGTATCCTTTCTCCCGCAATGAGCTGATGTCGATGGGACTTGGCCTTGGCGCCGATGTGCCTTTTTTCCTTTTCGGCAAACCGGCCCTTGCTTCCGGAATCGGAGAGAAACTGGCGCCTTATCCCGGTTGCCTACCCTTTCATATCGTGTTGGTTTATCCGGGTTTTGAGGTCTCCACCGGAGAAGTTTTTCAAAATCTTAATTTGGGATTGACAAAATGCGAAAAAAAATTTAAAGAACTCTTTTCAATAAAAATTGCTTTTGATCCAGGGCTGCATTTATGTAACGACCTTGAAATTGTGACTGCATCAAGATATCCGGAGATTACCTCGATCAAGGAGCAGCTTTTAATCAGGGGTGCCTTGGGCGCACTGATGTCGGGAAGCGGGCCAACCGTATTTGGTCTTTTTTCTGATTCTGGCGCAGCCGCAAGCGCCAGACAGGCGCTTGGCGAAAATAGCCGTTGGGATGCTTTTATTTGTGATGTTTTTGATGGAACACTGGCATCACCCGAGGCGTCGAAGCAATGATCTACGTTGATTCAAAGTTGGAGCAAATTTCAAATATATTTGGCTAGTTTTCCTTGAAACAATGGGGCGTCGTCAAGCGGTAAGACACAGGACTTTGGTTCCTGCATTCGGAGGTTCGAATCCTCCCGCCCCAGCCATTTTTGATTGAATATTTTCAATTCCCCGATAAATTGGGATTTACGCTTCGCTACAACCGGCTTGTCCGGGCTAGGCAAACTGGATTTTTTATTTTGGTTGGCGGTGAATTAATATGGAAGGTATGGCGATTTTTACGGGTAATTCCAACCCGGTGCTTGCAAGAAAAATATGCGGATATCTCAGTTCGCCTTTAGGGGGCGCCGAGGTAAAAACGTTCAGTGACGGAGAAATTCAAATCGAAATCACTGAAAACGTGCGCTTAAAAGATGTTTTTGTATTGCAATCCACCTGTTCGCCGGTTAATGACAATCTGGTTGAGCTTTTGTTGATGATCGATGCGTTTAAACGTTCTTCAGCCAGAAGAATTACCGTGGTTATCCCGTATTTCGGCTATGCCAGGCAGGACAAAAAAGTCGCTCCGAGAGTCCCGATCAGTGCCAAACTGGTTGCCGATATGATAACGCTTGCCGGTGCTAATCGCTTAATTACCATGGACTTACATGCCGGCCAGATCCAGGGTTTTTTCAATATTCCGGTGGACAACCTGTTCGCGGCACCGGTTCTCATTGAATATATTCGAAACAATTTCAGAGACGAGTTGGTCGTCGTTTCGCCGGATGCCGGAGGGGTGGAAAGAGCCCGCGCCTTTGCCAAGCGTCTGAATGTGGATCTTGCGATCATCGATAAGCGACGGCTCGCTCCCAATCAGGCAAAAGCCATGGCAGTTATCGGTGAGGTCACCGATAAGGTGGCGGTTATTCTTGATGATATGACCGACACCGCCGGCACCTTGACAGAGGCGGCCGAGGCCGTCATACACGCGGGTGCCCGGGAAGTTCATGCCTGCTGTGCCCATGCCGTTTTATCCGGGCCGGCGATCGACCGGATTTCCGACTCGGTTCTCAAAAGCCTGGTTGTAACGGATACGATTCCATTGAAGGAGAACGCAGCTGCCTGCGACAAGATAAAAGTGCTTACCATATCACAACTGGTTGGCGAGGCGATTATCCGCAGTTTCAGAGGGGACTCGGTTACATCGCTGTTCGTATAGAATATAGAGTTCAGCGTTCAGAGGTTCAGGGTTCAGCCCGGCCGCCGGCAGTAGAAGCGGCCAGTTTAATCATCAAGAAACCGTGCCAGATTGGTGTAGTTTCATGCGAGGGTTTGAGGTTCAGGACAAATCTGAATAATTTATTCATTAGCCCAAGGTAAAACGCTTGGGAATAGAGCAATTTTAGGTTCAAGGATTAACCCTGAACGGTGAACCCGGAACCTTTGAACCTTTTTTATTAATTATCAAGGAGGTCATATCTTTGGAACGATTAGAACTTCAAACAACCGTAAGAGAATCCACGGGTAACAGTCCGGCGCGTAGTCTGAGAAGGTCCGGCCATATACCCGCAATTTTATACGGGCCGAAAACAGACCCGGTTTTACTGTCTGTTAATGTTAAAGAACTTGAGCAGGTATTTAAACAGGGTAATGTCTATCAGATTATTTTAAATCTTGTTATTCAAAATGGGAAAAAAATTACTAAAGCGGCCATGGTCAAGGAACTGCAGACCCACCCGCTATCGGGACATTTTATTCATATTGATTTTTATGAAATTGATATGAAGCGTCAAATCAATGTAATGGTTCCGATTATCACCAAGGGCCACCCTGTGGGTGTTGAAAACGGCGGTATGCTCAATATTGTTCGCCGCGAGCTTGAACTCCTATGCCTGCCGGGTGATATTCCGGAGGCCATCGAGATTGATGTTACCGATCTGGATATCGGCGACTCCATCCATATAGAGGATATCCCGCTGGGCGAGAACATTGAAATTTCGGCGGATGTTAATTTTACGGTGGTTACCGTACTCACCCCGAAGGTCGAAGAAGAGGTTGTCGAAGAAGAGGAAGCCGAACTCGAGGAAGGTGAAGCAGAAGAGGGCGGTGAAGAAGGGGAAGCCGACGAACCCACAGAGGAAAAGTAGTCTTACCGGCAGGCCGGAGAGCCCGTCTCACAGCTGTGATCATTTACAGCTGTGGCGCAGACCATCCAGCCTGCTTTTATGATGGGCTTTCGCTTATCGGAAATAATTTGCACAAACACCCAAACGTGAATTTGAGATTGGTCGTCGGCCTCGGAAATCCCGGTGCCCGCTATGAGAACACCCGGCATAATGCCGGTTTTATGATCGTCGACAAAATTGCGCGGGATTTCAATATTTTTTTTGACAAAAGAAAATTCGACTGCATCTTCGGGCGCGGGTTTATTGAAGATGTCGAGGTGCTGCTGGCCAAACCGATGGCATTTATGAACCGCAGTGGGCCACCCATTCAACAACTGGCCCATTTTTTTCGCATACCATGCAAGGAGATGGTGGTCATCCATGACGACATCGACCTTGTTTTTGGAAGGTTAAAAATAAAAGAGAAAGGAGGGCATGGAGGGCACAATGGCATAAGATCGTTGCTGGATGCCTTTGGCGGGGGCGATTTTGTACGTCTTCGTATCGGTGTCGGGCGTTCCGAGTTCGGGGATAGTGTGACGGATCATGTTCTGGGCAGATTTTCCGCCCAAAATGCAGAAGTTTTGAGCCAAATCACTTCAGGGGCCCGGGATGCCGTTGTTACGGTTCTATGCAAAGGTACCAAAGCAGGTATGAACTTATTTAACGGTAAAGATCTTGCAATCACGGCGTAAACGAAAATCTATCATTTGGAGGACAGGATGAATTACTTATTAGCGCTGATTTGTACACTGGTTGGAATTGCCGGTGTTGTTTTTTCACTTATCATGGCGAGTTTGGTCAAGAGCGCTCCGGCAGGCTCCGAAAAAATGACCGAAATTGCCGATGCCATCAAGACGGGGGCTATTGCTTATTTGAATCGCCAGCTCAAAAGCATGGGTATCGCCGGAATCATAATATTTATCATCATTATTATCGCCCTGGGCTTTAAGACTGCTCTCGGTTTTTTAGTCGGCGCCGTCGCTTCCTTTGCGGCCGGCTATATCGGAATGCGGGTATCGGTCATCGCCAACGTGCGTACCGCTGAAGCGGCCAAGGGGGGACTGGCCAAAGGGTTGTCGATGGCGTTTAGAGGCGGTGCCGTGACGGGTATGATCGTTGCCGGCTTGGCGCTGACGGCGGTTGCCGGTTTTTACACGGTATTGATAGCCAGCGGCTCGGAAGCCAGGGAAGCCGTCATTGCACTGGTGGCCCTGGGCTTTGGCGGAAGTCTGATATCCATCTTTGCCCGGCTGGGCGGCGGTATCTTTACCAAGGGTGCCGATGTCGGGGCCGACCTGGTGGGAAAAGTTGAGGCCGGTATCCCGGAAGACGATCCGCGCAACCCGGCCACGATTGCCGACAACGTCGGCGACAATGTGGGCGACTGTGCCGGTATGGCCGCCGACCTCTTTGAAACTTACGCCGTAACGGCGGTTGCGGCCATGCTTCTGGGAAATCTGCTCTATCCTGCGGCCATCATTGCCACCGAATTTCCCCTGGTGCTCGGCGCTATCGCGATTGTTGCATCCATGATTGCCATTTTCTTTGTCAAGCTGGGACCCAGTGAGTATATCATGGGCGCCCTGTACAAAGGCATGTTCGGTGCCGCCATATTGGCCGGTATCGCTTTTCTGGTGGCCTGTACAACATCGTTTTCCGAGGTTGCGGAAATCTCCGGCATGAAAGTCTATTTGGCCACTCTGGTTGGTCTGATTTTAACCGTTGTGATCGTTATGATCACCGAATATTATACCGGTATCCGCAAACCGGTTAAGCTGATTGCCGAGGCCTCGACCACCGGACACGGCACCAATATCATCGCCGGTCTGGCCGTCAGCATGGAGGCCACGGCGCTGCCGGTGGTGGCCATATGCATTGCGATTGGCGCCGCTTATGCCGCCGCCGGACTTTACGGAATTGCCATGGCCGCCATGTCGATGCTTTCCATGACCGGCATGGTGATTGCCATCGATGCCTACGGTCCGATTACCGACAATGCCGGCGGAATCGCCGAAATGGCGGAAATGGATGAGAGTGTGCGGGCGGTGACCGATCCCCTGGATGCAGTCGGCAACACCACCAAAGCCGTCACCAAAGGTTATGCCATCGGTTCGGCCGCTTTGGCCGCCCTGGTTCTGTTTGCCGCCTACACCCAGGAATTCAAGCTGCATGGCTCGGATGTGGCATTGAGCTTTGACCTGAGTGATGTCAGGGTTATCATCGGCCTTTTCCTGGGCGGATTGATGCCGTATCTTTTTGCCTCGATTGCGATGCGTGCGGTCGGTAAAGCCGGTGGAGCGGTGGTGGATGAAGTCAGACGCCAGTTTCGTGAAATTCCGGGTATTATGGAGGGAACCGCCAAGCCGGATTATGCCGCCTGTGTGGATATCGTCACCAAATTTGCCCTGAGAGAAATGATCGTACCCGCCATCCTGCCCGTGATAGCGCCAGTGCTGGTCGGCCTGATTTTGGGAAAAATCGCCCTGGGCGGACTGCTGATCGGCAGTATCATTACCGGTCTTTTTCTGGCCGTTTCCATGACCACCGGTGGCGCTGCCTGGGACAATGCCAAAAAATACATTGAAGACGGTCATCTGGGCGGTAAAGGCAGCGATGCGCACAAGGCTGCCGTCACCGGCGATACGGTCGGCGATCCTTACAAGGACACCGCAGGACCTGCCATCAACCCGATGATCAAGATCCTCAATGTCGTGGCATTGTTGCTGGTGCCGTTCCTGCTGTAAATACCCATCTTGATCACTGGACGCATTAAAAGGATTGGCGTTGGAAAACGCCAATCCTTTTTTATTGATTGTTCTCAAAAGATATGGTATAGGTACTTCTCCTGATAATCTAAAAAATACCGATAATGGGTGGGAATATGACAGAAAATAAAGCCAAAGAGAACACTGAGAGTGCGACAGAAAATAACCATCAATTTCACGTAGGTGACCTCGCGGTATATCCCGCCCATGGAGTTGGTGAGATACAGGCCATTGAAAGCCGGGTTGTCAATGGTGAAAGACATGATTTCTATATCATGAAGGTTCTTGAAAACGGCATGGTTATCATGATACCGATCAGAAACGTTGAATCCGTCGGTCTAAGAGACATTATCAACAAAAAAGAGATCCCTAAAGTATATGAAGTTATGAAGGTCCGCACAGATGGGGTGCCGGCCCAGACCTGGAACCGGCGTTACCGTGAATATATGGATAAAATCAAGACAGGCTCGCTCTATGATGTGGCGGAGGTCTTCAGAGACCTTTCCTTATTGAAGCTCACCAAGGATCTTTCATTTGGGGAGCGCAAGCTTTATGACACGGCGCAGGTGTTATTGGTACGCGAGCTGTCGACTGCAAAAAAAACAGACGAAGAAACAATTATTTCTGAAATAGAGTCTTTTTTTGTTTCAGATGGTTTGGAAAATTAATCCTTCCCAGCAGTATGCCTGTTTATGGTGCCTTTACCATCCTTGCCAATGAGTCCGATCAGGGCCGGCGCCTTGATGCTTTAGTCGCCGCTCACCTTCCTGACTGTTCCCGTTCGCTGGCTGTCAATTTAATAACAAACCTTGACATTCTGGTCGACAACCAGGCCAAAAAACCCGGTTATCGGGTAAAATGCGGCGATAAAATCCTGGGCCGAATTCCGGCCCCCATGCAAGTCAAATATGGGCCCGAACCTATCCCCCTCCGAATCCTGTATCAGGACAGCCATATTGTCGTGCTTAACAAACAGGCCGGCCTGGTCGTGCATCCCGCGCCCGGGCACGGCAGCGGTACACTGGTCAATGCACTGCTCTATCATTGTCCGGATCTGGAAGGTATCGGCGGCGAGATTCGGCCGGGAATTGTTCATCGGCTCGATAAAGACACCTCGGGGACCATGGTGATTGCCAAAAATGCAGCTGCCCATGAACGTCTGGCAAAGCAGTTTAAAGACCGAACAGTTCAAAAAAAATATCTGGCCCTGGTCTACGGTGACTTGCGCCCCGATGAGGGCATAATTTCACTGGCCATCGGTCGTCACCCGGTGCATCGCAAACGAATGTCCACGACCGCCCCCAAGGGACGCTGGGCCCAAACATCTTGGTGCATTCGTAAACGACTGGGAGGGATTACACTGCTGGAGCTGACCCCAAAAACCGGCAGAACCCATCAAATTCGTGTTCATTGCACGGCAATGGGCCATTCGATTGTTGGTGATCAGGTTTATCGTTCCCGGAAATGGATCCAAAATTTAGATCGGTTATTTTCAGGTAAATCGTCATCGATAGTGGCGCGGCTCAAAGCTGCGCCCAGACAGATGTTGCATGCCTGGCAGTTGGGATTGAGCCATCCTGACACGGGTGAGTTCATGACTTTCGAATCACCCATGCCGGAGGATATGGCGGCGTTGATGGCGGAATTGGAGGGCAAATGACAGAAGACGGATAACAGAAGTCAGATAACAGAAGGCAGATTACGCCTTGATAATCAAGTAAGTCAGATAGCCTCCATAGCAGAGCAGCAAGATAAGCCCGTCAGAGCGTTTAACGGTGAAATCTTTTCTCATCATCAGCCAGGGCAAAAAACTGGTAAACATCATCACCAGATAATCGATCCACAGTCCGCTTTCGAAAAATCCTCCGGGGATCGGAATGGGGCGCACCAGGGCGGCGACCCCAATTACACTCATGATGTTGAACACATTGCTGCCCACCAGATTGCCGATGCTGATATCCATCTCTCCGCGCAAGGCGGCTACCACCGATGTGGCCAGTTCCGGCAGGGAAGTACCGAAGGCGACGATGGTCAACCCGATAAATTTTTCGTCGACGCCCAGGATTGTCATGATTTTTACCGCGTTATCGACAACGATTTGGGCGCCTGCTACAACACCGACGATGCCGGCCACAATCAGTAAAATCTGTTTGGGCTTGGAAGCAATAAAGCCGATTTCTTCTAATTCGGATTCTATTTCAGCCGCTCCGGCCGGCTTTTTTTTTGCCAAAGAATAGTTCATAACC
>JBAVYC010000199.1:0-2482 GCA_049698595.1 Desulfobacterales bacterium
AGCGACCACCAGCTGGGGGTATGAGGCAGGCCCTTGGAAGGGGCCGGGGCCACGCTCTGCTGGTGGTCGCTGATTTTAGCCTTTCAACTGTCAGGTTTGATTTTTACAATGACCAGCGTAATGTCATCAACCGGTTCGACGCCCTGCTGAAATGTGCTTAACTCGGCCAGGATGGCATCCTGTATTTCGGCTGCGCTGGCCTGAGAATTTTCCCGAATGATATGATGCAGGGACTGTTTGCCGAACATTTCATCCTGCGGATTGCGGGCTTCCCAGATGCCGTCGGTGCTCAGAACAACAATCTGGCCGGTAGCCAACGGCGCGCGTGATTCTTCTTTATACTGCCAACCGGAGTCGACGCCCAGGGCGATGCCTCTGCCGCTGAGTTCTTCAAAGCAGTCGGCTGCCGGATCATACAGGATGGCAGGGTCATGTCCTGCCCGTACCCAGTGCAAGGAGCGGCGATCCATATCGATCTGCAGGTAAAAAAGGGTGATAAAACGGCCACTGTCCTCCACATCCAGGGTTATCTGGCGATTGACGTCGGTTGCCACGCTGGCAATGCTGCCTGACAAAGCGGAGCGCTGACGCAGAAATGCGCGGTTCGAAGCCATCAGCAGGGCTGACGGGATGCCGTGTTCGGATACATCCGCAATGACAATATTGTATTTTTTCTCCTCGGGCGCCGTACTGCTGAAAAAATCAAAATAATCACCGCCGGTTTCATCACAGTAGATGCTTGTGCCGGCGATATCCAATCCGGTAAACTGCGGATTGCCTCTGGGCAGAAGATTTTGCTGAACTTCCTTGGCCAGATCCAGTGACTGACGCAGGCGGTACCTGTCTTTCAGACCGTCGGTCATCTGATTGAAATTTTCGGCGAGGGTCCCGAGTTCATCATTGCTGTCGACCGTGACGGTCGCCGTTAGATCGCCTTTTTCAACCCTGGCCATGGCCGCCTCCATCCGGCTGACCGGATCGATGATGCCGGTGCTGAACATACGGGATAAAATGAGGGCTACGGCCAGTGTTACGGTCAACAAAAATGCGGTTAAGTACAGCAGGCTCTGGATGACCTGGGCCGGATCCATTACCAGCATCATTCGTGCCTTGTTATAAGACAGCACCCCCATTAATATCAGCGGCAAAATGCTGGCCAGAATAAAGATCAGCAGCATCCTTGTGCGTAGTTTGATACGAAAGACCCCCGGAGTTTTAGCCAGCCCGCCCCGGGGGAAAAAATTGGGCCACACCTGGCGGCAGGTGGTCTCGGTAATAAAAAATATAATGGCTGCCACAACGATGCCGCCGATGATGCAGCCGACAAAAACCCTTAATCCTCCGATTAATCCGAAGGCCATTAATTCCTGTCCGACCACTCCTGATAATTTACTATCTGAGAGCATGCTGTATATGGACATGGTAATCGCCGCCAGAAACCAGTTAAAGAGGCTCAACATGGCTGAAATAAATGGCATATCGAGAATTTTGCGCTGGGCTTTTTCCAGCAATTCTTTTGGGATTTTCTTTCCCTGCGCCGTCATATATAAATAGCGATTCAAATCCTTTTGCCAGATGCGCATGTAAACTCCGGCAATTGCGACCAGAACAGGAAACATAACAGCCACCACGTAGAAGGTGGTTTGGCCCTCAACAATTGAAAAAACCTGATCAAAAAAAACAAAATAGGATGTGACGACACAGGCGCCAATGAGGTTAGCCGTCAGCTGCCACAAGGTAAGGCGGCGCTTTATGAAACTGGACCTTGCCGATACATTTATAGCTGATAACAAGATTTCATCCTTATATGGTGGATTCAATTCGGGTATTTGTTTCACTAATAATTTCAGTAGCCCGAAAAGGCAACAATATTTTCTATTTAATCCAAAGTCACTGGTACAATCAAGAACGCTCGGCAATTTATCCTGACTTCCCTTGATTTTGACGTATGGCAAATGATAATAGTTAACAGCGTCGAGGACGACGACGAGTACGAATCGAATGACGAACAAAATATTGGAGAAACGGAGGGTCGACTAAGCGTTTATCTGGATACATTAGCATCAGAAGCCGATCATATTGTACTGGTTAATCGCATCAAGAAACACACGGAATTCGAACACGAGTTTGAAAGCGGTTTGCTTAAAATGATGGCATCGGTTTGGGCAAACAGGAAGGTGCTGCCGCCTATCACGAGGCCATGCTGACATTTGGCTATCCGGGAATAATCCTGACCGTGGCACGCAAGATTATACAATCCGCTAATATTTTATTCGGCCTGGGGATCGTTGAAAACGGCTACGGTCAAACCGCCCAAATTGGCATCTGCCGATCCGATGGCATTTTAGAGATGGGAAAAAGGCTGTTTAAAAGTGCCAAGGCATTCGCTCCGAAATTGCCTTTTGACGAGGCCGACATCCTTATCATCGATGAAATGGGAAAGGACATCAGCGGCACCGGTTTCGACACCAAAGTCGTCGGC
>JBAVYC010000200.1:0-5762 GCA_049698595.1 Desulfobacterales bacterium
TCCAAGGATTTATCAGTATGGTTATCCCAACAGTAAAGCTATACCAAAATTGGCTCGGCCCCACAGGTATAAAGCGATTTTATTTGCTGATAGTCGCCACTTTGAAAAGGCTTGTTTTGAATTGAAACGAGCATGTGATTTAGGCTACTGTGATTACTATAATATGAAAAAAAGCGAGGGTGTTTGCCTGTAAACGTCCCAACATTGAGCATTTGGTTTTCATCGCGATTATTTCATCAATATTTGTAAACCTACCTGAGTTATTGATTACAAAAAGATTTTTACCATCCATGTAAAATTTAAATTATGGGAATAGTATCTACGTATCTTTACTTCATGGAAATTTGTGATATTTTTTGATATCACAACTTTTCATAGGCGTGGCTTTTAACAAATGTCCTAGATAAATCATTATCTTCTTTTTAGTCGTGTTAACACATAATGGGAGGTAAAAATATGAGTTGGGGAGAATGGAAAATCAACAGGCGAGACATGCTCCGTCTTTCTTTTGGAACTGCTGCCATTCTTGGCCTGGCGCTTCAGCCTTCTGGATTATTACCCTGGAGTTAGGGAGCGAGCTCCTCATGGTGCAATGGCCTACCTGAGGCGCTTCTACTACGACCTTGCCCTTTCTGCAAACCCACATGCATTACGTTCGTTACAAGAGTTGGTGGGTCCTGAGCAGGTTCTTTATGGAAGCGACCATCCATTTGCGATATCTCCCATAGTGGGTTCCTCCATCGATTTCATCAAGAAATACGATGGATATAGTGATGAAGACCGGAATCTGATTTTCCGTTCAAACGCACTTAAGCTCTTTCCCCACCTTGAGAAATTAGCTGAGAGTTGAGGCAGGCGTGATGGCATTGGGTATAAATATGGTTATTGCTCTCCAGCCAATCGCGATAGTTACAGAGATGAACTGCCATTTAACACTGGATATTCTCAATACGGGTCGGTTTATGACGATGTTCTACCTGAGTGTTGACTTGGAAAATAAAAATCTTTCATGGGTAAGGGCTGGCCACGACCCGGCCCGATGTACTGGCGCGCGGCCAGGCAGACAAACATGATCACGATCCCCAGGATGCCGATCATCTCCGGTGTCATTTGCTGGTATCCCTCTTTTTACCACCTGCCAGCCTGAACAGGTCTCTTATGTATTCCAAGCACAACGCCAGGCAACCCAACACCAAAAAAAACACAAAAGGATAATCGGGAATCTGGAGATTAGGAGAGGCTCTGCCAAATTCCTTCATCTCCAGCGCCCGCAGGACCCCTTGCCAGGTGATCAGCCCCATCAGAATCAGACAAATGGCGTGATTGACCAGATCGATGGTTCGCAGGAATCGTTTGGGAAGCAACTCAATCACCAGGTCGACCGCAACGTGGGATTAATAGGATTGCGATGAGGCTAGAAACGAAAAAATAACGATCAGGACCATAAACTCGGTGATTTTAAAAACTCCGAGGATGGTCGCATTGAAAAGGTAGCGGCAGGCAATCTCCACTGCCGTCAGACACATCAGCGCAAATAGGACAACGGCACCAACATATGACAGTCAGGTACTGAGCAGTCCCAATTTTTTGAAAAGGTTTCGACATCCATGTTTTTAATTAAACTTGGAAATCCTGGTCCTCTGGACCCGGATCTTTACTAAGTAGTACTAATAATAAGGGCCGGTCATGGGGACGAAAGTTAGGGATGGACAAATTGCAAAAAATATGGGATTACATATTCACCATATTTCCGCCGGAATTTTCCAAAAGACTCTTTTTCCGGCGAACCCTCAACATGATTTTCGAGCATCCGAGTGCCGGTGTCCATGGGGTTATGCCGGTCGGTGCCCCATCGGGCGCCGTTTGTTTGCCAACACCTAATAACTTATAAAAGGAGGACTTCATGATGAAAAAGCGAGTTTGGTTGTCGATTTTGGTAATTCTTTCTGTTTCCCTTTTGATTTTTTCACCGTCCGCGTTTGCCGAACCGCTCAAAGTGGGTTTCATCGATGCCTACAGCGGGCCGGCAAGTGTGTATTCAAACGACGTGGTGGACGCATTCAAGCTGGAAATGGACAAGGTGAACGCCGCCGGCGGTATTCAAGGACGACAGGTGGAGATATTGAAAAGGGATTCCAAGTTTAAAGTGGACCTTTCCCTGGGACACGCCAAAGAGATGATCATGAGGGAAAATGTCGATATTCTCGCCGGCACCATCAGCAGTTCGGTAGCCCTGGCCATCTCCAATCTGGCGCTGAAAGAGAAAGTCCCCTTCTTTGTGACTTTTGCCAAAAGCCAGGCCATCACTGCGGAAAAAGGCCATCGATACGTCTTTGGAATTGCCGAAAACACCACCATGGCCGGAAAAGCCGCGGCGGTCATAATGGCGAAAAAGCCGTATAAAAAGTACTTGATCGCCGGGGATGATTATGAATACGGCCACGCTCTTGCCGAATCAACTTGGGAAAAGATCAAAGAGATCAACCCGGACGCGGAACTGATGAGCCAGACATGGTGGAAAGTGGGCGAACCGGATTTCACGCCCTACATTACGGCTATTTCATCGGCCAAGCCGGACATGGTTATTCTTGCGCTTGGCGGAAGGAACCTGGTTCCCTTTCTCAAAGCGGCCAAGGCAACCGGGTTTGCCGATCGATTCCCCATCTGGACCCACACGGCTACCGAACTGAGCAATCTGCGGGCTCTTGGCAAGGACGCGCCCTTGAACACCGTGGGTACATCCAACTACCATTTCTATTATCCGGACACCCCTGCGAATAAAAACTTTGTCAAGGAGTTCGAAGCGGCATACAAAAGAAAACCGGCTGTGGGCGCTCTTTACGGCTACCTGGCCGCCCGCTATATCATTGAGGGGTATCAAAAGGCCGGTAAGGTGGACAGCGAAAAACTGATCGACGCCATCGAGGGCATGACCGTCGATTCCCCGGTGGGCAAAGTGACCCTCCGGGCCTATGACCATCAGGCCCTGCTTCCCATGTTCCTGGGCGTGACGGCCAGCGATCCGGCCTATCCGGATTTTCTAATCGCCAAGGATATCGTCACCGTTCCGGGCGCAGAACTGGTGTTGAGCGTGGAAGAAGTAAAGAAATTACGCGGGGAATAATCGCCATCCATGCCGGGCGGACGGCCGATGATCCCTTGATTGCGGATATCGGCCGGCCGCTCAAATTGGATCGATGATCCGAGGGGAAAGGACGCAGGATGGAAAACCTTACGTTGAACGCGTTGTTTCAGCAGATACTGATCGGATTAAGCCGAACGACCATTTTATTTATGGTTGCCTCCGGTTTGACCCTGGTACTGGGAGTCCTTCGGATTCCAAATGTTTTTCACGGATCACTGTATATGATCGGGGCTTTTCTGACCTATACCATCGCCCAGTATTTCGGTTTCGGAACCACCGGGTTCTGGATGGGGCTGGCCGTTGCGCCGCCGCTCGTCGCCCTGATCAGCATTGCCATTGAACGGGGAATTCTGCGTACGTTGTACGACAGGGAGCATTTGATGCTCCTGCTGTTTACCTTCTCGATTTCCATGGTGCTCTCCGATGCGGTCAAATTTGTGTGGGGCGCGAAGTTCCGCTCCATGTCCGTGCCGCCTTTTTTTGAGGGCGCCGTGGATATTCTGGGCATGCCTTTCCCCCGCTACAACCTGTTTCTGCTTTGCCTCGGCCCCTTTCTGGCCTTCGGTCTCTGGTTTTTAACCAACAAAACCAAAATCGGAAAGATCTCCAGGGCCGCATCGGTGGACCGGGATATGGTGGATGCCATCGGGATCAACGTGAGCCTGGTGTTTGCATCGGTATTCATTATCGGATGCTACCTGGCGGGATTGGGCGGGGCGCTCATCGCTCCCATGCAGAACATCACCCAGGGGATGGATCACGATATCATCATCGAAGCGTTTCTTATCGTGATTATCGGGGGGCTCGGCAATATCTGGGGCGCCTTGCTCGGAGCGCTGATTTTCGGATTGACCAGCTCCATCGGCGTCCTCATATGGCCACAGTTTTCCATTGTGTTGCCCTACATTGCCGTGATCACCGTGCTGTCTTTTCGACCCAACGGGCTTTTGAAATCCGTATGGTAAAAAAGGAGTGAATTTTGTTCAACGGGCTCTTCAGTAAAAAATCCTTTGGGCTTCTGATGTTGGCGTTAATCGTGCTGGCCCTTCTTCCCCAGTTTCTGCCCCGTTTTTATATTTATCTGCTGGCGGTCATTCTTGTTGCAGGCCTGCTGGCGACCAGCCTCAACGTTGTGCTCGGATTTGGTGGGATGTTCCAGTTCCATCACGGCGTATTTTACGGATTCGGGGCCTATACGGCCGCTTTGGTGGTCACCAAGGCAGGCCTCAGCTACTGGCTGGGGTTTGCCGCTGCCCCGCTGACCGCCGCCCTGCTGGGATTGGTCATGGGCATTATCTGCATTCGCCTGTCCAAGCTGTACTTCGGAATGTTGCAAATATCCCTCGGCTCCCTGGTGTGGGTTGTGGTTTTCCGCTGGTATGATCTGACCGGAGGCGATGACGGTATTCACGGCATTCCCCTGCCGGATATCATCTATTCCACCACGGGGGGATATTATTTCATCCTTGCGGTTACGAGCGTCTGCCTGCTGGTCATGTTCCTGATTGCCTGTTCCCCTTTCGGGCGTACGTTCCAGGCCATTCGGGACAACCCGGAAAGATGTGGCGCCCTGGGTGTCAATGTGCGCAGACACCAGTTGATCGGCCTGGTCTTTGCTTCTTTCTTTGCGGGTATCGCCGGTGCTCTTTTCGTTGTTGTGGAAGGGTCCGTGTTCCCGGACCTGCTGTTCTGGAGCCTGTCACTGGAAATTATCATCATGTGCCTGCTCGGGGGATGGTTTATCTTCCTCGGCCCTTTGTTCGGCGCAGCCGCCATTGTTACCCTGCGCGTTTTCGGAAGCACGTATACGGATTACTGGTCGGCCGTTCTCGGAGTCATTATGATGCTGACCATTATATTTCTGCCTGACGGCATCCTGGGATTCTTCCGGAAAAAAACACAAAAATCCGAAGAATAAGAATTCAGAGAGGAAAACCGCATGCTGCAAGTTGAATCGCTTCAAAAATCGTTCGACGGATTTATGGCCGTCCTTGATGCCAATCTCCTGGTGGAAAAAGGAGATATCGTGGCGGTTATCGGACCCAACGGTGCGGGCAAAACCACGCTTTTCAACCTCATCACCGGGCAGCTCAAGCCAAACGGCGGCAGAGTGATGTTCAAAGGCCGGGATATCTCCGGAATGCCTCCGTACCGAATCTGTCATATGGGTCTCAGCCGTTCCTTCCAGATCGTCAATATATTCCATCGCATGACGGTTTTCGATAATGTCCAGATCGCGGTTCTTTCCAACCAGAAGAAAATACTGAATTTTCTGACTCCGGCCCACAATATGGTGGTGGTGCGTACCGAAGAGATCCTGGCAAGCGTGGGCTTGATGGAAAAAAAGGACCGTATCTGCGGCGCCCTGTCCCACGGAGACCAAAAGGTGCTGGAGATGGCCATTGCGCTGGGCACCGAACCCGAGCTGCTCATTCTAGATGAACCCACCGCCGGTATGTCTCCGGAGGAAACGGCGGTGACCATCAAATTGATCCGAAAGCTTTCCGGAGATCTGGGTTTGACCATTTTATTCTGCGAACATGACATGAGCCTTGTTTTTGCCGTGGCCACAAAAATCATGGTGATGCAACAGGGGCAGACTATCATTCAGGGGGAC
>JBAVYC010000201.1:0-1942 GCA_049698595.1 Desulfobacterales bacterium
GGTGGCTTCGCAGATGATCGGAAAATACGCCTCCCGGGCGGCCCCCATGCCTTCGAAAGGCGAGGCCGTATCCATGGCGGCGGCTATGGTGAAAAAGCGCCCGAGGCCCAGCAGATAGAGCAGGAGCACGATGTCGCCTTTGAATGAAAACAGCGGCGGCTGGCCGGCAATGGGCAGGAATAAAAGGGCCATCACGGCGGCACACAAGGACACCATGGGCCCCGTTTTAAAAATAAAGGTGGTGCTGGTGCTGTAAACAGACCCTTTTTTCAGCAGCTTGATCAGGGTGTAGTAGTGGATCAGCAGCGGCGGTCCTTTTTTGCCGCCGAAAAAGGCCTTGACCTTCAAGATAAGGGCGGCATAGAACGGCGCCAGTACCATCGCCAGAATTAGAAAGATAACCGATTCCATCATTTAACCTCAAACAAAAAACAGCAGCACGACAATGGCCAGCAGGATATAACCGATGTAAAGATGGATATCGCCGTGTTGGAGCCAGCGCAGTTTATCGAATAAAAACAACACCGGCCGAATAGTCACCTTATCCAGGTGCAGCTCGGCAATGTCATTGATTTGGCTGTAGTAACGGGTTTTTTTCGGGAAAAGGCCTTGTACGGACGGATGGTTTTCCCTGAGCGGGGCAACCGGCCTGAAAAACTCCAGGATCGAACCGGCATAGGATGATTCAGTGTACTGCATTTTGACCGTTGGTCGGGTAAATCCGCAGCCCCAGGTGCCGGCGCGGGTAACGGTTTTGCCGCGGTACAGCACCGTTCGCAAGGCCAGGATGATGATGAATAGGGCCAAGAACAGCGCCGCTGCCCGGGTAATATTACCGGTCAATTGGACAAACGGTTCAATCGGCAAACGGCCGTAACCCAATTTCAGTGATCCGGTCGCTTTAATGGCCATCTCCATAAAGATGCCGGGAAACACGCCGATCACGATGCAGGCCGCCGCCAGCACCAGCATGGGCACCAGCATGGTGATGCCTTTTTCATCCACATCCGCTGCCACAGCGCTGCGAGGCTCTCCCTGGAACACCACGCCCACCACTTTGGTGAAACAGGCCAGGGCCAGGCCGCCGATGATGGCCAGACTGATGATGGATAGGAGGCTCAGTACAAAATCGGCATTGCTTAGGGCCACACCGTGGAACCCGCCGAAATAAATCAAAAACTCGCTTACAAAGCCGTTAAACGGGGGCAGACTGGAAATGGCGAGAGACCCGATCAGGAAGGTGGCACCCGTGATTTTCATCTTCTTGATCAGCCCGCCCAGCAAATCGATGGTGCGGGTGCCGGTTTTATGCAGCACCATGCCGGCGCCCATGAACAAGAGGGATTTAAAGATGGCATGGTTCAGTACATGCAACAATCCGCCGGCAAACCCGAATACCGCCATGATTGGTTTGCCGGCCGCCACCCCGATCATGCCGATGCCGATGCCGATGAGAATGATGCCGATATTTTCGACACTGCTGTATGCCAGCAGTCGTTTGAGGTCATGCTGCCCCAGTGCGTATACGACGCCCAGGATGCCGGAGATCATGCCGGCGATCAAGACAATGCTGCCAAACGCGGGGGTGTGCCAGTCCAGTAATGCATAGATACGCAGGATACCGTAAATTCCGGTTTTGATCATGACGCCGGACATGACAGCGGAAATGTGGCTGGAAGCGGCCGGGTGGGCATGGGGCAGCCAGACGTGGAACGGGAAAACACCGGCCTTGGAGCCGAAACCGATAAAAGCCAGCACGAATACCAATATTTTGGCTGCTTCGGGCAGTGCGGCCGCCTCCGTGAAACCAAAGCTGCCGGTGTGGGCATACATGACCCCGAAGGCAGCCAGAATGAACATGGCGCCCACCTGGGAAAAGACAAAATAGAGATAGCCCGCTTTGCGGTTCTCCGCCGACTCGTAGTTGAAAATCACCAGGAAA
>JBAVYC010000202.1:0-9107 GCA_049698595.1 Desulfobacterales bacterium
ACCATTTCATCATTTAGTGGTTTTACGAATGGCCCGCCATGGGTTAAGGCATTAGCATCATGCCCCAATGTAGCATAGACACTATCACAAGATCAGTGAATGACTTGTTATAATAGCTGAAATCTAAATAATATCCCAATTTCTGGATATCTGCTAAAGTGAAAACGAAGGGTGGGCTGAATTTGTTATATCGTTTACCCTTCAGGCATTGCTCTTCGGGCTGCGACCCAACACGTCTGGAAAGTCGGATCACTGAAACCGCTAATAGCCTAAATTCTCGCCAATCAACTTGACGTGAATTCGATCTTTGATCATATGGCCTTCAATCGTACTCCACATGTTGCATATACGTTGCGGCGACCGGCAATCACTGCACAGCCCGGTTTCAACGCAGGGGTTATTTGGTTTAAGGCGAATATTGTTTATCGGTGAAGCAATATGCTTGACGCGGGCAACGGCTGTTTCCAGGTCGGGTGCAATCTTGTTCATGCCCACTGCCAGGATCACCTTCTTGGGGCCGAAAGCCATCGCCGCCACCCGGTTACCCATACCGTCCAGGTTGACCAGTCGCCCATCCAGGGTTATTGCGTTGGTGCTGGCAATCATAACATCGGCGGTCAGCCCCTGACGCCTGAGTTCCAAACCCTCTTCCGGTGACAATTCGGCTTGGTAGGGATCAATCAGTTTGACTTCCGGCAGGGCGGCAATTGCCTCCCAAAGCCCCATGCCCACAGACGTCATCGAGCCACAGCGAAAAACGGTGGCACCCTGCGGGATCATATCAACAATCTCCTCTTTTGCCTGGGCCGCGTCGACCGCGTAACTGCCTGTCATACGACGTTTTTCAAGGTTTTTAATGATCTTAGCAGCCACTTTTTCATTCCACTCGCGTTGATGTTGATCCATTCTTGGCCCCCTTTAAACGTTTAATTTTAGTTCGCTTTCAACTTTTCCGATTCATCATACCTGACTGCATCAATAGATCAAATAAAATATTGAAATTTCAACCCCTGGTTAAACCTTTTTTCTTGTAACCAAAAGGTTAACACCGCATCTTTTCCCTTTACAAAGGACCCATTGATTATTAAATCAGAGCTACAAATAAACCGGAAGGAAATTTGAGTTGCCCGCTGACAAGTCTTTAGAAAAATCGGCCCTTTTTGTTACCACCCTGACGTCCTTCATAGGACCGTTTACAATCTCTTCAGTCAATGTTGCTCTGCCGACAATCCAGGCTGAATTTTCCGCCGACGCTGTTCTTTTAAGCTGGGTGCCGACATCTTTCCTGCTGGCGATGGCCGTTTTTTTAGTCCCCTTCGGCAAAGCCGCCGATATTTACGGCAGAAAAAAAATTTTTACCTGGGGGCTGATTCTGTATACATTTTCATCGTTTCTGGCAGTTTTTTCCTACTCAATAAAGATACTTATTGTCATGCGGATACTACAGGGCTTCGGGTCGGCAATGTCTGTCACCACCGGCATGGCGATCCTGACGTCGGTCTTCGCACCCTCAAAACGGGGCCGGGCCATCGGCATTTACGTCTCGGCCGTGTATATCGGTCTGTCCGTCGGGCCGTTTGCCGGTGGATTCCTTGCCCGCTATCTTGGCTGGCGCAGTATATTTGCGGTGGTAGTGCCGTTTGGAGTCGCCTGCGTCTTAATAACCATCAGATATTTAAAGGGTGAATGGGCCGACGCCCGGGGTGAAAAGCTGGATATCGGCGGCAGCGTGCTGTACGGTTTTTCAATTCTGGTCTTAGTCTATGGTGCGTCCTTGCTGCCCCAAAGGGTTGCCGTCTATCTGATTGTTAGCGGTCTGGCCGGTCTCGCGCTTTTTATCCGGCTGGAAATGAGCGTGCGCTATCCGGTGTTTGAGGTCAGGCTATTCAAACAAAATACGCTGTTTACCTTTTCCAGCCTGGCGGCCTTGATCAACTATTCGGCAACTTTCGCACTCACATTTCTACTGAGCCTTTATCTGCAGTATATCAAAAACATCCCTCCCCAGTATGCCGGATCGATCCTGATAGCCCAGCCCATCGTCATGGCGGTTTTCTCACCGCTGGCAGGCCGGCTTTCCGACAGAATTGAGCCACGCTTGATCGCGTCGGCAGGGATGATGATGACGGCCCTTGGGCTGTTCTCATTTGTTTTTATCGGCGCCGACACATCCAAAGTCTTGATCGTTTTGACCCTGGCCTTTCTTGGATTTGGCTTTTCCCTGTTTTCATCACCCAACATGAACGCCATAATGAGCGCCGTGGAAAGACGATACTTCGGCATTGCTTCCGGGACGGTGGCAACTATGCGCCTGCTGGGGCAAATGGCCAGCATGGCGATCACCATGGTCGTATTTGCGATTTTTATCGGCCGGGAGCCGATTTCACCATCGAATTACGACCAATTCCTGAAGAGTCTGCGGGTGGCCTTTCTGATTTTTTCATCCCTGTGCAGCATTGGCATTTTGTTCTCAATGCTTCGGGGTGAGGTAAGAAATGACGGTTGACAATGGATAAAATTCAGCTCATTTTTTTCTTCATCGGCGGTTTTGCAGTCTCACGCCTGATGATAAAAGCCAGACTCCCCCATCGAATCGTTTTTTGGTTTATCGGTAAAAAGCAGCTTTCGATAACCAAAATTCTTTTCTACCTCATCGCCATTTCGGCAATTTTGTCGTTTTTCATCCCCAATGCCATAACCGTCTTGACCCTCCTTCCTCTTTTGGAATTGTTGCGGCGTTCTTACGAAGAATCCAACGGCCCCTCTAAAAGTGTTGCCACCATGCTGGCCCTCTCAACCATATATGGCGCCAACATCGGTGGCATGGGTTCGATTACCGCCACACCGGCAAACGGCATCCTGGTCACCTATGCCGTCTTGAATGACATTCCCGGGATACAGTATTTATCGTTTGCGTCATGGCTCGTCTGGGGTATCCCCCTGGTCATCATCTTCGTAGCTATCGCGGGATTGATAGTAACTGTAGTGCTGCGGCCCTGGAGATATCAACAGCGCAATATCCAGCTCCCGTTTGATGCCGGGGAGACATATCACCCCTTTCAGAAAATAACGGTCTGGATGACGCTATTTTACTTTTTGTCATCCTTTATTTTATCTTTATTAATGATGTATTTTTCTGGTCGAACCGTATTGATATTGTTTATTTCCGGCACCCTGACCCTGTTGTTTGTTTTGTTTCTCTTTCTTTTTCCTGTGAAAATTAACCCTGATACGGATTCCAGGCAGGTGTTATTAACCCTGGCGGACTGTTATAATGAGCTGCCCACCAGAGGGTTTCTCTTTGTCGGTATTGCGGTTGTGTTGGCCGCAGTTTTGTATGCCTTCAAGATCCACGAATTTTTTGCCGGCTGGGCCGCCAGGCTCATACCGACCGGCATACCCGTGTATGCATTGTTTTTATCGATTGCCCTGGCGACCTCCTTTGCAACCGAGGTACTCAGCAATACTGCCGTTCAGCTCAGTTTCTTTGTGATCGCCCTTCCTTTGGCGCAAACCCTGGGCCTTTCCGCCCTGGAAATGCTGATCATCATCACGCTGGCCTGCACCAGCGCCTTTATGAGCCCCATCGCAACGGGGGTCAACGGTTTGGCCTTCGGCGGCGTTAAAGGTGTTTCATTTTCGAAAATGCTTGTGGTCGGGTTTTTCCTGAACATTGCCGGGGCCCTGTTGATTTCAAGCTGGGTGTTGTTTGTTGTGGATCGATTTTATGGCTTAATGCGATAGTAAGAAGTTTTTATAGGTTTGCTTTGTTATATTTGTCATTGAATCTTTTTTACGTATCGCATATAATTCGCTAATCGCAACCATTCTGAGTTCGGCTTACATGGGCCACCGATGGGAAAGCTCATCAAATTAGCTGAGATTTTCAACATTACCGTAGATTACCTGCTTACGGGGAACCGTACAGAAGAAAAACCTTTGCATAACTTAAGGCTGTTGGAGCGTCTTAGAGCGCTGGAGCAATTTGACGCCGCCGACCAGGAGACTGTAATCAAAGTGCTCGATGCAATGATTATGAAAAACAAGATACAGGGAGCCATGTCACCACTGGACAACCATCCGGAATAATCTGATCAAATGTAATCTCTTGACTATTGGCTCATAAATGGCAAAATTTGTTTCAAAAAGAATTTTCACAACGGAGGTTTTTAATATGACAGCACGTGCCGAACAAGTACTGAGCGAGGCGCTGAGCCTGCCGCCCAGCGAAAGGGCACAGTTGGCCGAGCGGCTGTTTTCCAGCCTGGATATTTCTCAGGAGGAGTTGGACCGTTTGTGGGCCCAAGAAGCCGATAGCCGAATTGATGCCTATAATCGTGGCGATATTAAAGCCGTTTCAGCAAACGATGTTTTTAAAAATATCTCCCGCCAATGAACATCGAATTTCTCCAACCGGCCGCAGCAGAGCTGTATGAAGCTATCGGTTTTTATAACATTCAACGACAAGGCCTTGGATTAGAGTTTGCCAAAGAAGTAGAAGATACCATAGAGCGGATCAAACAAAATCCTGAAGCCTGGACCGCCATTTCCACGTCAAAGCTAGCCCGCCGGTGTCTGACCAATAGGTTTCCTTACGGCATCATCTATCAAATCAGAGAAAACACCATTCTGATTGTCTCTGTTATGCACCTGAGCCGACGGCCGCAAACCTGGCAATCCCGATTATCGAAAAACCGACACTAAACAGCGGTAGGGCTGCGGATCGGATGAGGATCTGTTTATACGCCCGCAGCCAATCTAAATTTTTATTCCCTGCCCACCCGGTTCCGTTGCAGCTCAAAGAGCGGGGCTGGCATGCTTTGTTGCATTGCTACATATTGTGCCCTTATCAGACAGAATTTTTTCTATTTTAATCGACAGCGGCAAAATGCCTTCTGATAAGGCGGCATTATGTACCCCGAACACAATTCCCGCCAGCCCCTTCGTGCTTGTACCACATTCCTTGCTGGTCCCAGGGCAGTCCTTCTTCCGCCCATCCGCCCCCAGAGGCTCCCAGTAAGGATTAGATCATTTTATCTTGGCAAATAAAAGAAAAAGGCAGTCAAAGATAAACCTCCAACTGCCTTCACTTTTGCCAATATTTAATATTTAAGATGTGCGACCCTTATCTTTTCCTTGAATCAGTTTATTTATAAAGAGATTGATGATTGACGAATGGCAAATAACGAATGATCCGCAAGACGGAACGAATCACCCAAGGTCATTGTTTGCAGATTTCAATTTTGTTCTTATTCTTATTGGGAACACTAAAATCTGAGGCCGGCTGAAAAATGAGGTGACTAAAACCCATGCTCAATATAGATGATATAACCCGTCAGGTTCTTCATAATTGTGACATCTCCGATGCATATCACGCCGGCCTGTTTTCAATCTGTGGTTTGGCATTGCGCTTGCGGGATCTTTTCAAATGGGAAAAGGGACTGCCGGCCTGGGAAGAAAGTGACTCCGGCGAGGTCCTGGAATGGATAGAAAACAAAGAAAACAAATGGGAAAGTTATCCTGAAAATGGGTTTGAGGAATTAACCATTGGCGGCAGAACCTTTGATCCTTTTGATACCGTCGGAATTAATAGGTCTCTGGAACCGCATAACATTTTTTACGGTGCCGGTTATGCCCGCAGCCTCAAACCCACTTTTTTCCTGGCCGACATCGCCGAAAAAACAAGTTTAGGCGAGACCATGATCTATACCCTTGGTCGTGAACTGGCAAGGGACCTTTTGACCATTCCGGCCCTGACTCAGGATGATTGTGTGATTTTGCGCCAGGAATCCGCCCGGCTTTTTATATGGGACAGCATTTTTTACATAAAAAAATCAGCCCGGCCCGCTCTCAAATTTGCACTGGATTGCTGTGGATTGAAAGACCATCAACCCAAGGCGTTGCAGCCCCATTTGACGACAATTCTGGCAGCTTTAAGAGGAACATACATCATGAAATCGGCGAATTGCAGGATACCGACTTTGATCGTGACACCTGGCGGGAAGTTATCGCGGCATACCCGTATTCGCCTGTGGAGTATCTGGCGCGCGCCGTTAAAGATCTGCTGGCGGATACCAACGATTGTGGAACCCTGCGCTATATCGTAAAGGAGCGTAAAACTGCATCTCTGGCATTCTATGCCGCCTTTTTAGATGGATTGGCCAAGGAGTTTTTCCCCGAACTCCTGACTTCTTTTCAAAATTTCACCCAGACAGGAGATTGGGGTATTATCGACCAGGCCGTATCGCGTGGATACGATACCGCTAAAAGGCATGCTGTCTTGATAACCGATCTTTACCAGGAGGGAATTCGAAAAAATGATAAGAAATGGGCCGAATCCGAAATTCAAAAACAGTTGCTTGGCAAATAAGTGGCGGCGTTTCAGGCAACGCTGGTCACTTAAGGGCCCTGAGTGTTGAATGGAGTCGATTTTAATTTCTTTTATTGGACAGGATTCACAGGATTATTGGGATTTTTTTCGCCTGCGGCGAGCAACCTTAGGCCGAAGGCCCTTCAATCCAGATGATCCTGTAAATCCTGTCTGATATTGTTTTTTAAATTAGAATCCATTCCTCAACTTTTGCGTTACAGTATTTATGAACACTATGTACTTAGGGATGATTGTCCAATACTTGCCTTATGATTCTCATAAGGTCTTCGAGTTGATAGGGTTTTTCAACAAATATCACATTACCAGCGTTATGAACGTTTTCAAAATTGGCGACTGACGTGTATCCGCTGGTAACTATCGTTTTTAGCTCCGGCTTGATTTCAAGCAGCCGCTCCAGGCACTTATGCCCCCCAATGCCGGGCATGTTTAAGGCAAGTATAACCAAATCGATACTTTCTTGTTTTGTCAGATAGATATCAATGGCATTTTCTGCATTTGTGGCAGTCAAAACTGCGTAGCCAAAAAGGGCCAGTATTCTATTGGTCGCATCCAGGATTAATTCATCGTCTTCAATCAAAAGGATGGTTTCATTTCCAGTCGCCAATTTTTCTTTTTCTGTGGTTACTATATCTTTCAGCATATTCTCCGACTTCGAAACCGGAAAATAAATGCTGAAACAGGTGCCTGCTCCCGGTTCACTATCGCATTTGATGTGGCCGTGATGATTTTTTATAATACCGTAGACCATAGATAACCCGAGGCCGGTGCCCTGTCCGGGTGATTTGGTCGTGAAAAAAGGCTCGTACATACGATCTTGAACTTTCTTTTCGATGCCATGTCCGGTGTCGGCAATATTCAAAAGTACATATTCCTCCCGGTCTGTTCCCCAATTAGTTGCATGAATATTTTCAGCCGGGCCGAAATTTCTGGTTTTTATGGTTATTTTTCCTTCGTCAGGCATGGCATGGCTGGCATTCAATGCAAGATTTAAAAGGACCTGTTCAATCTGTCCGGAATCAGCATGAATAATTTTCAGATCTTTCCCCAAATCGAGCTCAATTTTTATCATTTTGGGGATGGTTCTTTCCAGGAGCGATTGTAATTGCAAGATTTGGTCATTGAGATTTGTCGGCTGTAATTTGCTTTCAATTTTCCGGCTCACCGCTAACAGCTGTTTGGTGAGATTGTTGGCATTTTTTAAAATATTTAATATTTTATTCAGATATTCTGTATCTTGAGAATCTCTTGTTTTTTCAAACTTCATCAATTGAACATAACTGGTAATCGCCTGAAGACTGTTGTTGAAATCATGGGCGATACCTCCGGCCAGGGTTCCGATTGCCTCCATTTTTTGCGCTTGAATCAGCTGCACCTGAAGGGTTTCATTTTCTGCTTCAGCCTGTTGCCGATCGGCAATTTCATTGGTTAACTCTTCGTTTCTTTTACTCAACTCGGCAGTTCTCATATTGACCTTAATTTTTAGTACCACAATTCCTGTCGCAAAAACCGCCAAGATAGCGCCGGTCAATATCAAGAGCCAGGCTAGCCAGGTCGGAAATTTAAATGGCGAAATGCCTTCAATCCATTTAATCAAAGACGTGTAATAGAGCGACTGATCATCCCTTTTTAACTGATAAAGATGCTGATCGATTGCTTTAATAAGGTCCTGATTTTTATTCTTGGACACTGCGAAATAAAGGTTGCGGGGGCAGCAAATGACAGTGCTTCTGGCCACATTATATTCATTTTCGTGCTGCAGCCCGTAAAGCCGGCTGATGATGCCGGCATCCACTTTTCCCTGGGCAATAAATTCAAAAACATCCGAAAATTCATCGACTTCTACAAATCTAACGTAGATTCCTAAACTTTCGATGTTGCGATTAAAATCTTCGTAAGAGATATCTCCTTTCATCGCAGCGATTTTTTTGCCTTTGAGATCCAGAATGGATTGGATCTTCGAATGCTTCTGCACATAGACAATTGCCCAATTTGAGAAAACAACTTCCTTGTTAAAGTCAAATAATTCAGCTCTTCCTTCCGATTCAGCAATGTCCAGAATGAGATCGATTTCGGCGTTCTCCAGTTTTTCGAGGTTTTCTTCCCAGGTAGACGTTACATAATCCAGTTGCCAGCCTTCTTTCGATGCGATGTCGTTTAGGATATCAATAAAAAAGCCTTGAGGCTCGCCCTCCGAGTCGATAAACACTTTCGGCTTGTTTTGATATATACCGACTTTGACGGTTTTATTGGATGCAAATAGAAGTCCATGGATGGAAACTACAAGGATGGCACAAAGAATTAAATATGCAAATCTTCTCATCTAAATGCCTCGTATTTATTGAAACAGCTCACGGTAGACAGCTCGCTTTTCCCTGCTCCACCTCGGGCAGAAGGCGGGCTTTCCCTGCATGACCAGTTGCATGCAGGCATCGCATTTGGGGCTGCAATATAAAATCCCACGATCCTGGCCTTTGCGGGCCTTTTGCGGCCATTGCGGATCCACCCACAGGACACGTGCCAATCCAATAAGGTCCGCTTTTTTTGCTTTCAGGATGGATTCCGCCCGGGCAGGGGTGGAGATCCTGCCGGCCGCAATCACCGGCACCTTCACGTTTTTTTTGACGGCAGCGGCAAGCGACACCATGTAGCCCGGCTTTTTGGACTTTTTAACGACCTCGGGCAGATAAAACGATTCATAGGTTCCGCCCATGGTCGA
>JBAVYC010000203.1:0-7837 GCA_049698595.1 Desulfobacterales bacterium
AACACCGCAGCAGGCCGCCGGGATGCGGATCGAGCCGCCGCCGTCGCTGGCATGCGCAACCGGTAAAATTCCGGCTGCCACTGTCGCCGCAGAGCCGCCACTGGAGCCGCCGGCAATCAAGTTTGGGTTCCATGGATTGCGAGTCGCTCCGGTCAGGATCGATTCTGTGGTAGCAGCAAAGCCAAGTTCGGGGGTGGTGGTCCGTCCCAGGATAATCACCCCTGCTTCCTTAAATCGGGTGGTCAAATAGGCATCTGTTGTGGCGATATTCCCCTTTGCCAGACGGCATCCCATCTCCTGTGGTTTACCGGCTTCGGTGGCACCTAAGTCTTTCAGTAAAAAGGGGACGCCGGCAAAGGGCTTGTCGGGCAACAGCAATTGGTCTGCATTTTCGACACGATCAGCATAGATCTCTATGATTGCGTTTATCGCCGGATTGATCTTGTGAAACCCTGCAAGCGCCAACTCGGCCACTTCTTTGGCGGTCACTTCTTTTCGGCGGATCAAATCTGCCAGGCCTATCCCGTCATATCCCGCATATTCAGTAAGATTCATGACGACCAACTCCTTGCTCGAGTGAAACTACGCCCAAATGGCACGTTTTTTAATGATTACACTGGCCGCTTTGCCAGCCGGTATAACAGCGAACCGCAGAATTTCTAATATCGAACCACAGGATTTCGAAGGATGGAATCGATGTGCTCTGTCTTTTTACTTAATAAAAATCGATAAAATACCTTCCTTCGATATTCGACATTCGATATTCATTATTCATTATTCGATATTCGTTTTTTAATACTCGTGGGAAGCTTGATTGTAAAAGTTTCTTTTCCGATCAGACTGGACGCTCGCGGCCAGCGGCAGCGCTTATAAGCAAATACTGAGTCTCATCTCCTATTCCGTGTGTACATAGCTTCTGCAACGCCGGCCTTGAAGCAGGCCACCGAGTGTCCCGCGCTCTGTTCAGCCAGTTGCGGCCTTTCCCGACGACATTCATCACCGACCAGCGGACAGCGAGGATGGAAGGCGCAGCCGCTGGGGGCATTGAGCGGGCTGGGCACATCGCCGGACAGCAGTTGGACCTTGCGCTGCCGTTCCAGGATCGGATCGGGTATGGGCACCGCCGAAAGCAGGGCCTGGGTGTATGGATGAAGTGGTCGGTTGTAGAGCGCTTCCTTGGGCGAAATCTCCACAATCCGGCCTAGGTACATGACGGCGACGGGGTCGCACAGGTGTTCGACCACGGCCAGGTCGTGGGCGATAAAAATAATGGACAATTCGTACTCTTGCTTGAGCCGTTTGAGCAGATTGATCACCTGGGCCTGAATGGACACGTCCAGGGCCGAGACCGGTTCGTCGCACACCATCAGCTCAGGGTTGCAAATCAGGCTCCGGGCCAGGGCGATGCGCTGGCGCTGGCCACCGGAGAACTCATGGGGAAAACGCGTCATATGCTCGGCCGTCAACCCAACTCGTTCCAAAGTTTGCGTCACTAAATCCCGTTTCCGAGTTCGGCTCAGGCGGCCCATAAAATTGTCGATGGGTTCCTTCAAAATGCGATAGATGGACATGCGCGGGTCGAGCGAACTGTAGGGATCCTGGAAAACGAACTGCATTCTTCGCCGTAGCGCTTTCATGTCGTTGATGCGCGTCACGTCGGTACCGTCAAAAATAATTCGACCCTCGGTGGGTTCGATAAGGCGCAACAAGGTACGGCCGGTGGTCGTTTTACCGCAGCCCGATTCACCGACCAGCCCCAGAATTTGCCCCCGGCCAAGTTCAAAAGAAACGCCGTCCACGGCCTTGACAACCGGCCCTTTGGCAGACAGGGCGCGTCGCCCTAGAGGGAAATATTTCTTGAGCCCTTGCACGCTGAGCAAAGGCTCGCGTGTCGAATAGCGACGTTGTGACGCCGAACTCACCATGGCGTTTTCTCCAGCCAGCATCGGGAACTGTGATCCGCATCGATTTCTTTGAGACCAGGCTCCAGTTGGCGGCATTGGTCCATAACAAACTCACAGCGCGTGGAAAAAACGCAACCCGCGGGCAAATCGTCCAACCTGGGGACGATGCCTTTGATTTCGACAAGTTCTTCGGTCGGACGGTCCAGCCGCGGCACCGAACGCAAGAGGCCGTGGGTGTAAGGGTGGTGATGATGAACGAAGATGTCGTCTACCGATCCCTGCTCCACCACCCTGCCGGCGTACATGATCACCAGCCGGTCAGCCATAGTGGCGACAACGCCGAGGTTGTGGGTAATCAGAATAACCGACATGCCGATGTCGGATTGGAGCTGGCCGATAAGATTGAGAATCTGAGCCTGAATGGTCACATCCAGGGCCGTCGTCGGCTCATCGGCGATAAGTATCCGCGGTCGGCACGCCAGCGCGATGGCGATCATGGCCCGCTGGCGCATGCCGCCTGAAAGCTGGTGGGGATAATTTCGGGCCCGTTTAGCCGGATCGGGGATCTCGACCCGTCTCAACTCTTCCACGGCACGCTCGAAGGCCTCCCGGCGGCCCATTCCCCGGTGAAAACGAAAGACTTCGGCGATTTGGTTGCCCACCGTGAAAGCCGGGTTAAGACTGGTCATGGGTTCCTGAAAAATCATGGAAATCTTATCCCCGCGGATACCCTCCATCTCCGCTTCAGAAAGTTTAAGCAGCTCGCGTCCCTCGAACAGGACTCGACCTGAGTCGATGCTGCCCGGCGGTGTCGGTATGATACGCATAACCGCCCTGGCTGTCACCGATTTGCCGCAGCCGCTCTCTCCAACCACACCCAGCACTTCGCCTTGATTGAGAACCAGATCCACTCCGGCCACGGCCGGGATCACCCCCTCCAGAAGGTGAAAGGAGACCGAGAGATCGCTTACTTCCAGGATGGGAGCCTGGGTTTGGCCGGAAATTATTTCAGGATTATCTGACATATTTATTGTTTCAGCTTGGGATCCAACACGTCCCGCAGTCCGTCGCCCAGGGTATTGAAGCCCAAAACGGTCAAGGTGATGGCAAGACCGGGAAAGATGGTCAGCCACGGTGCCTGGGAAATAAAATTACGCCCATCGGACAAGATGTTGCCCCAACTCGGCGCCGGCGGTGGCACACCCAGACCGAGAAAACTCAGCGCCGCCTCGATGAGTATGGCGTTGGCCACGCTGATCGTGGTAACCACGATCAGGGGGGCCATGGTGTTGGGCAGGACGTGCAGAAAAATAATTTTCAGATCGCCGGAACCGGCGTTGCGGGCCGCCTCGATGTACTCCTTCTGCCGGATGGACAGGACCGAACCCCGGACCACCCGACCGTAGGTAGGAATAAAGACCAACGCCAGGGCGATGATAATGTTCTTCACCCCAGGCCCCATGACGGCCATCAACCCGATGGCCAGCAGCAGCACGGGGAATGAGATCAGGGCATCCATGATGAGTACGATGACATAGTCGATCCTGCCGCCGAAATAGCCTCCGACCGCACCGAGAATTATGCCGACAATGGCAGCGAGCACGACTGACATCACGCCCACCCACAAAGACACCCGTCCTCCGTAAAGAACCCTGGACAAAATGTCTCTGCCAAAGTGATCCGTGCCGAAGACGTGTTCGTCAGAAGGGGCCTTAATCCGGTTGGAAAGGGACAACTTCAACGGGTCGAAGGGGGCCACGGTAGTGGCGGCCAAGCTGGTCAGGACCACTAAAAAGACAATAGCCAGACCGAGTACCGCCAGCTTATTCCTCAAGAATCTTTTGATCAGCATGTGGATCCTTCATTTATCATAGCTCACCCGGGGATCGAAGTATGCGTAGGCGATATCGACGGCGGCGTTAACGAAGACATAAATTGCCGTCACCATGAGCATGCAGCCCTGAACGACCGGATAGTCCCGGTTGCTGATGGCGCTGAAGATGAGGCGGCCAACCCCCGGGATAGAATAGATATCCTCGATGACCACCGTTCCCCCCAGAAGAAATCCAACCTGAAAACCAATGATGGTCAATACGGGCGCAAAAGCGTTCTTCAGGGCGTGCTTGAAAACAATGAAGCGTTTTGGCGTTCCCTTGGCCAGGGCGGTGACGATGAAATCCTCCCGCAGCACTTCCAGCATGGACGAGCGTGTCATACGGGCCACGATGGCGGCCATGATGAAGGCCAGCGAAAAGGCCGGTAGTATCAGATATCGAATACCTTGCCAGAAATCATCAAAAATCGAGACCCAACCCATCATGGGCAGTAGTTTAAGTTGGGCCGAAAATAACATCATCAACAGCAGCGCCAACCAAAAGGATGGTACCGACACGGCCACAATCACCAGGGTCATAAAAATGTAATCGGTGTAGGTGTTGTGCCTCAGGGCTGCGATAATCCCGGTCGGCAGCGAAATTGCCAGCGAGAGCAGCAAGGCCGCTGCGGCCACAGATATGGTTACCGGCATCCGCTCCCAGATCAGTTTGGCAACCTGCTCATCGGAGATAATCGAGGTCCCCAGGTTTCCCTGGAGTAGCGCGGTTGACCAGTTCCAATACTGAATGGCTATATTCCGATCCAATCCCAGACGCTGTCGCATCAACTCAATTTGCTCCGCCTCGGCACTCGAACCGAGAATGACCAATACGGGATCTCCCGGGACCAGATGGATCAGGGCGAAGACCATGATCGAGACCAGCCAGAGTACCGGAATGATAGACAGCAGTCGCCGAACGATGTATTTGCGCATTTTGTTTTTTTGCATGAAACCGGCTCCCGCAAGAGCCGGTTCCGGGTTGGGAGTTCACTATTCGAAATACAGGTTCCAGACCCTCGTTTTAAAGGCGTCGTAATCGGTAAAACCTTTGAGGTTTTTCTTAAAGGCGTAACTGTTGTTAATATAGAAATTAATCATATACGGTACCTCTTCGCAGGTAATCTTATAGATCTCCCGGAAAAGGCGGTTGCGCTCTTCCTGATCGACGGTCGCATTCATCTGGGTGCGATAATCGTCGATTTTTTCGTTCTTATAACCGTAGAAGTTACCCGAGCTTAAATTCCAGGTCTGGGCGACCGGGTCCATCCGGCCGATCATGGCAAAGGAAAGAATTTCGTGTTCGGCCTTTTTCCACCGGGCCAGGTGGGTGGCCCAGTCCACGACCTCGATCTCGGTATTGATGCCGATGGCGGCCCACAAGGCCTGGGCGGCGACGACCTGGTCGTACATGGGCGTGTAGTTTTTGGAGGTCAGGATTTTGAGTTTCTCTCCTTTGTAATTGCTCTGCTTCAGAAAAGCCTTGGCTTTTTCGGGATCATAACTGGGGGCCATCTTCTCCAAATCCGGGGTGTAGGCCGGCAGCTTGGGCGAAATAACCGAAAAAGTGGGGGTTCCGTTACCCCAGACGGCTGCCTTGGTGATCTCCCCCCGATCCAGGGCATAGGCCATGGCCTTGCGGAAATTCACGTCGGCCAGGATGGGGTGGCTGAAGTTGACATAGTACATGTACCAGACTGCATCCGGCGGCAGAGCGCTGTAAACGGTGATGTCATCACGCTTCTTCAGATCGTCGATCATGTGGTAGGGCAGCGTCGATGTGAATTCCACGTCGCCTTTGTCGAGTGCCATGATGCGGGTGGCAGGTTCCTTCATGACGAAAAATTCCAGGCGGTCAAAATACTGATGTCTTTTGCCCAGCATTCCATCCACCGGGCCGTCAGCCGAGGAATAGCCGTCGAAGCGCTCCATAACAACCTTGCTGTCCTTGACCCACTCGCCCCACTTGTAGGGGCCGGTGCCGACGGGCTTGACCACCTTGTTGCCGTTGGCTTCCAGATCCTTTTTGCTCATGATGGCAATGGTTCCCACGTCCGTGGCCAGGTAGTTGAGCAGGTTGGCCATCTTGGCCGAGAGCACCAGTTGTACCTGGTAGGGCCCGGTGATCTTGACTTCGGTCACTTTTTTGAGGTTGTTGATATGAAATCCGGGTAATTCGGAGCTGCGCACCCGGTCCAGCGAGAATTTGACATCTTCTGCCGTCATCTCCTCACCATTGTGAAATTTTACGCCCTTTTTCAGATTCATGGTCATCAGCAGACCGTCGTTGCTGAACTCGTAGTTGTCGACCAGGAAGGGCTTGATATTATTTTTGCTGTCATAGGTAAACAAGGTTTCATAGACCCGCATGCCCAAAACAACATTGTTGATTTCAGCCGAAGTCTGGTGCAAATCGATCTGGGTCAAATCGGTGGACATGGTCTGGCGAAACACTCCACCGCGCTTACCTTCAGCATGGGATGGCCCGGCAATCATAACGAATGCGGCCAAAATCATAAGTGTCACACCGGCCATTGTGGACCATCGACGCTTCGCAAGCTTTAATTTGGGAATTAATTGAGACATAATTTTCCTCCTTTTGGGGTTGTTGGGGTTGTGATGAATAAGTTCAGAGATCGTTGATTGGTTGATTAGTTGATTGGTTAAGTGGTTATAAATATGGATTTATCCCATATTTGCAAAATAATTGGACACTTCATGTTTTATCAATCGTAACATTCTAAAATTATGATTATAATTTACCTAATCAACCATTCAACTCGTAAACTATTCAACGCGGCCTGAAGTTGGGCCACTATTTTCAATTATCCACCAGCCCGCACCAGCGTGCCAGAAACAAGGCATAGACCTTAGCTGTCTGAATGACGCTTTCGATCTTCACTCTTTCGTTGGCGGCATGGATATTCTCTGCCTCAGGGCCGTAACAGGTGGCCTGGGCACTGGTGTAATGATGATAGGCGCGCACATCCGTTGTGGCCGTTGAGATCGAATCTTCCGCGTCCTGGCCGTACATCTCCCGGTGGCAGTCGTTGAGGGTATTGAAAGCCGGCTGATCGCGGTCTGCCACATGCCCTTCCGATCGAAAACCATAAAACTCGACCTGCGGTTGATTTTCAGCCAGCCAGGGATCCTGCCGGGTGGCCGCAGCGATCGTGTCAATGATCCGCCCACAGGCCTGCTCGTAGGTTGCACCCGGGAAAAAAGACAATCGGCAGTGAAACTCGGCGGCAGCCGGAACGGTAGACGGCCAGTCGCCCCCTTTGATGATGCCGACGTTCAAGTTAATCGGATGCTCGATGTCTTCATACACGGGATGGACGTTTTGATTCATTTCGGCTTCCAGGGTTCGCAGGGCGCCGATCAGTGGTATACACTTTTCAATGGCATTGACGCCGGCCTGGGCTTCCTGCACATGCCGGGGGACTCCGCTGAGGCTGACTTTAAACCATAAGACGCCCAATTGGGCCGTCAAAATAGCATGACTCATCGGCTCCGGAATGAGGACCGCCTCAGCATCATGGCCGGCAGCGACGCAGGCCAGGGCGCCATTGCCGCCGCACTCTTCTTCGATAACAGCTTCAATCGTAACCGGGGCCATAAAGCCGAAGCCGGCTTTTTCCACCGCATGGACGGCATAGGTCATGGCCGCCACACCTGATTTCATATCTCCGGCACCCCGACCATAAAGCCAGCCGTCACGCTCAACCGGGTTGAATGGATCCGTCCCCCAAAGGCCCAATGGTTCGGCGCTGACCACATCCAGATGGCCGTTGAAAATAACGCTCCGCCCGCCTTCGGCACTGGCCTCCCTTTTGGCGGCCACATTGTAGCGGCCTTCATAGGACCAGGGTACCGGCGCAAACCCGGGATGACTGGAAAGTTTGACCGGATCAATATGGATTCGGGTAGGGTCAAATGAGAGCTTTTTCAATTCTGCTTCCATAACCGCCATGGCCGCGGCTTCGTATCCCAGAGTGCTGGGTTTGGCCACAAGCCGGCAGGTAAAGTCTAAGATATCGTCAGCGAATTGGTCAATACT
>JBAVYC010000204.1:0-1970 GCA_049698595.1 Desulfobacterales bacterium
AAGCTGCATGATTTCAATATATTATAGAAATTCCGAGACGTTAAATTAGTATTTTCTTTCTATCACGTTGAAGTTGTCCGCATATTCGCCGCCGGCTTCGAGGATACTCATATCAATGGCTCGTAAAGAGTTTCGAATTTTCCCGACGTTGTCTTTGCCGGTGGCCTCCAGATACCGTGAAAAGCGCGCAAATGAAGCCCCGCCGACGTGTCCGCAGACGTTTCGGTTCCGGCTTCCTTCAAGTATGCCAATGCTTTCAGGCCGGCAAATTTTCCCATCGTGATCAACTCCAGTATCGAGTTGGTCCCCAGCCGGTTGAAACCGTGGAAACTGGCCGCCGCACACTCGCCCACCGCATACAACCCCGCTACTATCTGCCCGCAGGCCGTCTGGACCTGGCCGAACTCATCGGTGGGAATTCCCCCCATGTGATAGTGGTTGCTGGGCCGCACCGGGCACAGCTCGGTTTTGGGATTGAGGTTGACATATTTTTTAAAAAATCCCGTAACTTCCGGTATCTGTTTATCATGCACGGATTGGGGCAGATGGGTCAGATCGATCCAGACATGGAGGATGTTATGATCGGGATTTAAATTTCCGCGCCCCTGGCGGATTTCCGATTCAATGGCCCGGGCCACAAGATCGCGGGGCGCCAGCTCTTTCATCTTGGGGGCATAACGCTCCATGAAGGGTTCCAGGTTCTTGTTGCGTAAAATTCCGCCGACAGAACGCAGGGTTTCGCTGGCCAGAATACCGGGGCCGACAATCCCGGTCGGGTGAAACTGGACCGCCTCGGGGTCCATGACAGGCAGCCCCGCCTGAAGAGCGACTGCCAGACCATCTCCGGTGTTCTGGCGACAATTGGTGGTTACTTTGAATACCTGAATGCTGCAGCCGGTAATGTAGCTGGCACACTCCGAGGCCAGGAACGCGACCACTTTACCGACTTTTTCAGCTGCAACGAGGTCCGCTTCGTTGCAGCCGGTAACGGCGACGTTGCATCCTTCAAGCGCCAGCTCAAGAGCAGCCGACTTGCCAATACCTTTATTGCCGCCCGTCACCAAGGCTAGTTTTCCTTGCAAATCCTTGATCGGCCGTTTGTCAGATTGAAGTAATTGTTGCGCCATCTGTTGCTGTACAAACATAAATTTCGGGTCGCAATCCTGTCGCTGCCTGATAATTGATCGCAACCGTCTCAGTAAAATTCTGAACAGCATTTATATCGACGATGGCAATCGCGCAACCGCCAAAGCCGGCGCCTGTCATACGGGCACCATAGCAAGCGGATTCCTGTTGAGCACAGTTCACCATTTGATCCAATTCTGAATTCGATACTTCAAAATCGTCACGCAAACTAATGTGACTGGCGTTTATCAGTTGGCCCAATTTCACAGTGTCTTTTTGAGATATGGCGTTGACAGCTTGAAGCGTTCGGAGGTTTTCACTGATCACGTGGCGGGTACGACGAAACACGACCGGGTCTAGACCCTCAGCTTTGGCATCAAAATCAGTCTGGCTAACATCACGCAGGGCGGGGACACCAAAAAAACGAGCCGCTATTTTACACTGTTCGCGACGTTCATTGTAGGCCGAGTCCACGAGGCCACGGCGTGTGGCGGTGTCAAGCACGACGATTTTTATGTCTGGCGGCAGCGGCACAAATTCTGTCTTTAAGGAGCGGCAATCAATTAAAAGAGCGTGTCCTGCTTGTCCTATGGCCGAAATCATTTGGTCCATAATGCCACAGTTCACACCCACCCAATCCCTTTCGCTTTGTTGCCCGATTTGAGCCATCTTAATCGCTTGCCATGGAAAGTTGGATACTGCCGCAAATGCTCGTGCTGCCGCCAGTTCTAAAGCAGCCGAGGAGGAAAGTCCCGCTCCGATCGGTATGTCACCGGTTATTAAGCCTTCCCAACCTTCCAGAATGAACCCGGCTTGTTGCAATGCCCAGGCGATCCCTTTAATAT
>JBAVYC010000205.1:0-11789 GCA_049698595.1 Desulfobacterales bacterium
CCATGGCATTTCTGGAAGTTGAAGATCTTGAAGTTTTCTACGGCAAGGCTTGCTCCCTGCATAAAGTCTCGATAGCTGTTACGAAAGGCGCGATTATCGGAATTATCGGCCCCAATGGTGCCGGCAAATCAACCTTGCTGGACTCGATTATCGGGCTGACCGATTGTCACGGGAAAATTACATTTGACGGTACAAATCTGCGGCAGTTGGCTTCCACCGAAATTGTGCGCCAGGGAATTGCCTATGCCCCGGAGGCACGCAATCTTTTTTCCTATATGAAGGTCAAAGACAATCTTTTAGTCGGGGCCTATCGCGCCCGGCGGAATAAGGAAAAAAACCTTCAAATGGTCTATGATTTGTTCCCGATACTGGCCAAACGCGGCAACCAGGAGGCCAAAACATTGAGCGGCGGCGAACAGCAGATGCTGTCGTTGGGCCGGGCGCTGATGTCCAATCCCAGAATGCTGCTAATCGACGAGCCCACCATCGGTCTGGCCCCGCTGGTGTGCAAGGAAATTGCCCAGGTCCTTAAAAATTTAAATCAAGAAAAAGGCATTACCATTGTCATCACCGAGCAGAACGTAAATTTTGCCCTCACCCTATCCGAGGAAATATATCTGCTGGAAACCGGTAGCATCAAGATGAAGGGCCGCCCCGACGAATTGAGGCAGGAAACCTATATTCGTGAAACCTATTTTGGCAGCTGATTTTTTACTTGACAATACTTTATGAATTAATTATTACATTTAACAGGTATAAATGTAATTTTTATTACATTTAGACCCAAAGACAGGAGGACAGAGCACCATGGAGCTAAAAGAAATTCAGGAAATTATCAAGGCCAAAAATATCACCACTTTGCGGCTTGAATATCCGGATCTTTATGGAATTAGTCGGGGCAAAATGATGCCGGCCAAACACCTGGAAGCGGTGGCCGAAGAAGGACTTGGCTTCGCCCAGGCGATATATGCCATCCACCTGGGCAACGATGTGGCGGCAGGTACCGGATGTGGTTATGAGATCGAATGGAAAGACATGACCATCGTGCCGGACCTGAATACATTTGCAGTTCTGCCCTATCTTGAAGGCACGGCCCGTTTGATCGGCAACGCCTTCCGGGAGGGCAAGCCCATACCGGTTGATCCGCGCAATTGTCTTCAGAGCATCCTGAAAAAATACACAGAAAAAAATCTGCGGGCTGTTTGCGCCTCCGAACTGGAGTTCTTCCTCTTCGATCCGAGCGCCGGCAACCCCACCGAGTTGTACAATTCCAACCTGGCCTGTGTTTACCAGCTCAATCCAACCTGCGACAAGGCCGGCTTTCTGCATAAGCTCCAAAATACCTTGATGGACCTGGGTCTCGACATTCTTTACATGAACCACGAATTTTTCCCAAGCCAGTACGAAATCAACTGGAAGCATGACGAAGCCCTGAAGATTGCCGATGACAGCTTCACTTTCAAATATGTCTGCAAGGAAATGGCAGCCCAGGACAATTTGCATCTGACCTTTATGGGCCGCCCGACCACCGACGGCGGCGGCAGCGGGTACCACATCCACCTGTCGTTAAGTGATCCTGCGACCCGCAAAAACCTTTTTGACGATCCGGCAGGGCAGCATGGAGTTTCTGATCTGACGCGCTATTTCATCGGCGGCCAAATGGCCCATGCCAAAGGAATGTCGGCATTTTTTGCACCGACCATCAATTCGTACAAGCGCTATGTCCCCGATTCCTTTGCGCCTTACTATCTGGCCTGGGGACTGGACAACCGCACGGTCTATTGCCGCGTTCCCGGCGAGCGAGGTCCGGCAACCCGGGTGGAAAACCGTGCCCCCTGTGCCTCGGCCAACCCTTATCTGATCTTTGCCGCCGCTTTTGCCGCCGGATTGGATGGTATCGAAAACAAAATTGATCCGGGGCAACATGCAGTTGGCGATATTTACGGCGTCGAACCCGGAACCTATGATACCGTGCCCTTCTACCTGCAGGACGCCTTGGAAGAACTCAAAGCGGACAAGGTATTGTGCGAGGCCATGGGCCCGGAATTGATTCAGGCTTTTGTCGCCCTTAAAGAAGACGAACTGGACCGTTTCCGCAAACATGTTACGGATTGGGAGTTTAATGAATACTCCTTCCAGTTATAATGTCGAACAAAAGTGCCTGGTTTAGTTGAGTGATTCGCTAGCCTATTGGGTTGACGGGTTTAAATGGATTGAATCCTTTAAACTCAATCAACCATTCAACCACTAAACTATTCAACGCGATTTTAAGTATAATTAACAAACAACCATGGGAGGTTCGCCATGTGCGGAATCGCAGGACTCATCGTCAAACAAAGTGATACGCTGCAATCCGATTTGGTCAATATGCTCAAAGAACTCGTCCACCGTGGTCGGGATGCCACGGGTCTGGCCCTTTATGAGCAACGCGACGATATTCAGGCCCGGGTCTCCATGACGGACCCGGCTTTTGAAACGAATCTTCACGCTATCGTTGAAAAGTATGGCCGCATAGCGAATTCGAACGTCTACCGCGGGGGTGGAATATTCTACTTTTTCGAAGGGTCCATTGACATGGACCCGGGCCAGATATCCAATTTGCACTGGGATATAGACTCCGATGAAAACCTATGTGTCCACTCGCTGGGAAAACAAATCAAAGTTTACAAGGATCAGGGCTCGGCCGAAGATCTTTTAAAATCCCATGAGATTAAAGTCGGCAGGTGTACCCACGGCATCGGTCATGTGCGCCTGGCAACCGAAAGCGTTGAGAATATCAACTTCGCCCACCCGTATGTGTCCTACCTGTACCCGGAACTGTCCCTCGTACACAATGGCCAGTTTACAAACTATTTCAAAATGAGAAGGAAACTCGAAAGCCTCGGGATCCGCTTCAAAACAGCCAACGACACTGAAATGGCCGCTCATTTTATCGCCTATCAGATGAAGGAAAAGGGACAGGATCTGGAAGGTGCCCTTCACACGGCCCTGGACACCTTTGACGGGCTCTTTACCATTTTGGTCGCCACCGGTGATCAGATCGGCGCTTTGCGGGATCGGCTGGCATTTAAACCGGTGGTATTTTATGAAGGAGAAGACGGAACTGTTCTTTTCGGGTCGGAACAGATCTCATTAACCCCCATTATCTCCGATGTCTATGCAACGGAGATGGAACCAGGAGGTGTCAGGATATGGTCCGTTTAGATATAGCCGGGATGAGCACCCGCGATGTGAATCGCAAACTCAGGGAGTTGATCCGGCAAGACGACGACATTGTTGTGGAGAACCCCCACTCCGTCCATAACTTCGCCACGGCGCTCAAAGGCAAGCGCACGGTGTCGGTGGAGGGCAGCACCGGGTTTTATACCGGCGGCTTTTTGCAGGGGCCGGCCATCATCATCAAGGGCAATACCGGTTTATATACCGGTGACAACATGAGTGCCGGTGAAATTATCGTTGAGATGAATACGGGCAGCAATTGCGCGCCTTCCATGGTGGGCGGCACCATTGTGGTCAGAGGCCATAGCGGCAGCCGCGCCGGTTGGGGCATGAAGGGCGGCAATCTGATTGTGTGCGGCAACGTGGGTCTTTGGTGCGGCAAGATGACCCTGGGAGGTCGTATCATTTTCCTGGGCGAGGTCGGTAATGGAATTGGAGAGTCGATGTATAACGGTGTCATCCACGTTCTCGATCCGGAGGTTGAAAACAAACTCGGGGGGAATGTCACCCTGATCGCCATTGAAGACAAAGAAAAAAAAGCCGTAGAAGCGCTCTTTAAGAAATACAATATTGAACAGGGAGTGGATGAATTTAAAAGTATCGTGCCGAACGTCTCCGGCCGGCATGAATACGTTCTGTTCAAACCAACCCATAAACGGACGGAGGCGCCAAAATGACGGAAAAAGCTAAAAAAACGAAGGTAAAGGATATTCAACGCGGTGTCTGGAGTCCCGAGACGATTTCGGAGATCAAACACAAGGCCGAAACCGGCAAGCATCGTATCCGCGGCTGCGGCTCGACTAAAAAGTACCCTTCCTTTGACGATCTTCTGGTTTTACCTTCGCAGCTCTCGCGTCTGTCCATCGATACCTACCGTGAGGACTGCAAGACCCAAACCGTCCTGGGATCACGCTTTGCCAAGAATCCGCTGGTCATCGAAACCCCCATCATGATCTCCGGTATGTCTTACGGCGCCCTCAGCAAAGAATCCAAAACCGCTCTATCAAAAGCCACCCAGATCGTGGGAACCTCCATCAACAACGGAGAAGGTGGTCTGTTGCCCGAGGAGAGAGATAATTCCTACAAACAGGTGATCCAGATTACCCCCAGTCGCATGGGATTTTCGCTGGAAAATATCGAAGCGGCGGATGCATTGGAAATCATCTGCGGCATCGGCGCCAAGCCCGGCCTGTCGGGTCATCTGATGGGAAGCAAAATTACCAAGGAAATCGCCGAATTTCGTCAGCTTCCGGAAGGCATTGATCTGCACAGTCATCCGCGTCACGGCGATATTTTTGGTGCGGACGACATGGTCCTGAAGATCCAGGAGCTTAGAGACGTTACTGATTGGAAGATCCCGATATTTGTTAAAATCGCCGCCGGCCGTGTCAAGGAGGATGTCAAAATTGCCGCCAAAACCGGTGCCGATGGGATCGTTATTGACGGATCCGAAGGCGGTACCGGCGCAGCCCCCGTGGTGGCCTCGGCCCACCTTGGAATCCCGACCCTGCCCGCCCTGGTCCAGGCTGTCCGTGCTTTGGAAGAAATGGGCGTTAAAGAGGAAATCAGCCTGATGGTCTCCGGCGGTTTCAGAGATGGGTCCGACGTTGTCAAAGCCCTGGCGATCGGGGCGGATGCCGTGGCCATCGGAACCGGAGCGATGATTGCCATGGGCTGCGTGGTCTGCCTGCGTTGCCATGAAGGCAAATGCGCGTTTGGCATCGGCACCCAGGACCCCGAACGCCGCAAAAAGCTCAATATTGATGATGCCGCCCAAAGAGTCGCCAACTATATCCAGGGCATGACCTACGAGGCCGTTCTCATTGCCAAGGCCGCCGGTAAGACCGCTTTGGCGAATATGGAGCGCGAAGATCTGAGATCCATGACCCTGGAATCCTGCGCCATGACCGGCATTCCGCTGATGGGCACCAACTATACGTTTACCGAGCCCTTTGGCTTTTTCTAGACCTTAAGCAGCGTCATCGCTAATATTTTCAGCCAGCGGCCTTAAATTAGCGTGGTTAAAAAATGAAGCCAATACTCGATGCAGGATGCTCGATACTCGATCAACAACCATAAACTTTAATAATCCAAAATATCCAGAATCCAGAATCTATTTATTGTTTTGTTCAGCCGATGGATTCTATCTTTTTAATCGAAAATTTCGAATCAACAGGATCGACAATTATGCGCATAGAAGAGCACCCAGTTTTGGGAACCTTTGAAAAAGGCAGCAGGGTCCAATTTTCCTTTGACGGCCAAACCATTGAAGGCTTCGAGGGTGAACCCATCGCCATTGCGCTGCGCAGTAACGGTGTTTTGATTCACCGCTATACATCCCGCCGGAACGAACCGCGCGGCATGTTTTGCGCCATCGGACGCTGTACGGATTGTATCATGATTGTTGACGGCAGACCGAATATCCGAACCTGCGTGGAACCGCTGAAAGCGGGAATGGTTGTTGAAACCCAGAGAGGCAGAGGCCCGGAGATGAGGACGGAGTAAGCCATGCGCAGATATGAAATGATATGTGTCGGTGCCGGACCGGCCGGATTGGCGGCTGCCATTGAGGCGGCGAAACACGGCGTTCAGGTGATCGTCTATGACGAAAACGATCGCCCCGGCGGCCAGCTCTTCAAGCAGATTCACAAATTTTTCGGATCCCAGGAACATCGTGCCAAGGAACGGGGATTTAACATCGGCAACAGTTTCTTGAATGAGGCCAAAGAACTCGGCGTGGAGGTCTCCCTGAATTCAGTGGTGCTGGGTATTTATGAAAACGGCGCCATGAATGTCATGATCAAAGACCGCATCGAGCAAGTTATGGCTCAAAAAACCCTGGTAGCCACGGGCGCAGCCGAAAATATGATCCCGTTTCCGGGCTGGACGTTGCCGGGTGTCATTGGTGCTGGTGCGGCTCAAACCATGGCGAATATTCACGGGATCCGGCCGGGCAACGATATCCTCATGGTCGGATCCGGCAATGTCGGCGTGATCGTCAGCTACCAGATGATGCAGGCCGGCAGCCGTGTGGCAGCGGTGATCGATGCCGCCCCCAAAATCGGCGGTTATGCAGTGCACGCCGCTAAAATAGCCCGAACCGGCGTACCGTTTATGATGTCCCACACGGTTAAGACCGCCCATGGCAAGGATCGCGTTGAAGGCGCCACCGTCATCCAGGTCGATGACTCCTGGGAACCCATTGAAGGCACTGAAAAAAGTTTTGATGTGGACACCATTTGCATCGCCGTCGGGCTCAACCCCATGACCCAACTGCTGCGTATGGCGGGCTGCAAGACGGCTTTCGTGCCGGCCCTGGGCGGCAGGCTACCCGCCCATGATAAAAACCAGGAAACCTCTGTTAAAGGCATCTACGTCGCCGGTGATGTGTCGGGTATCGAGGAAGCCAGTACGGCTGTCATTGAAGGTCGCATCGCCGGACTGGCCATTGCTCACAGTCTGGATTACCTGGATGAAGCCGCTTTTCAGGACCAGCGCGCGCAGCAATTTGCGAGCATGAAAGGTCTGCGCAGCGGAAGCCACGGTGAGCAACGTGGCACAGCCAAAGAATATTTAAACGCGGTGATGAAAGGAACGATGAATGCCCTCTGATTCCTCAACAACTGGATTTTTAACGGAGGAGGAACTGAAAGTCAGCCCGGGTGTTCCTTCCGAGGCCAGACGAAGAAAAGGCCCGGTGGCGACAATTGAATGTCTGGAAGATATCCCCTGCAATCCATGTGAATCCAGCTGCAACGTGGATGCAATTTTCGTGGGGGAGGACATTACCAATATTCCTCATTTGGATGGAGATAAATGTGTCGCCTGTCAAACGTGCGTCTACATTTGCCCCGGCCAGGCGATCTTTATGGTGGACGAAAGTCTGCCCAACGGCATGGCGACGGTAATGATGGCTTACGAATATAACCCCCTGCCGGAAAAGGGCGACGTTGTTGCGGCCCTGGACCGCGCCGGGCAAAAGTTGGGAGATGCAACGGTAGTGGCCGTCAGGAAAACCCAGCGAATGGATCGGACCGCTACCGTAACGATCGAAGTAAATAGAGAATGGTCGATGAGGGCTAGAGCAATACGATTAAGGCGCTGATGCTGGATGCGAAATGTGAGTTGTATGTTGCGGGTTGTCGGTTGGGGAGTGATTAAAGCTCATGGTTGGTAGAGTTGATTGGGTTTTTTGGTTGATCAGTTGATTAAGTTTATTGAGTTGATTTGGTTGGTTATAGGTGCCGCTGAATTATTAAGCCAAAATCGGCTGAGTTCCTTATATAAAATATAAACCAGAGATCAGTGACAAGTAACCGATATCGAGAAACCAGTAACCGGGATCCGGCGATCTGCAACCAGAATCCAGGATCCAGTGACAAGTATCCAGTATCCAGCATCGCACTTTTTTATATCAAACATGTTTTGGTGCAACAACATTACGTTTAATTAACCAAAAGTAGAAATCTAAAACTAAACTCAGGAGGAAAAAGAATGGCTGAACAAGCGTTGGGCATGGTTGAAACCAGAGGTCTTGTGGGCGCTATTGAGGCGGCTGATGCCATGGTGAAGGCAGCAAAAGTCAGATTTGTCGGCAGAGAGTTTGTCGGTGGCGGTTTGGTTGCCATCTTCGTGCGCGGTGATGTCGGTGCGGTCAAAGCTGCTACGGATGCCGGCGGAGCAGCCGCCGAGCGCGTCGGCGAACTGGTATCGGTGCATGTCATCCCCAGACCCCATAGCGATATCGAATTTACCATTCCGAAAGCCGAAGGGTAATTTTACCGGCGAACCGGGGTACCCCCAATTGAGTCAAGCTCAATTGAGGAGGTATTTGGTATTACAGATATCGTTGATTGGTTGATAAGTTGATTGGTTAAGTGGTTGTAAATATGGATTTACCCCATACTTGCAAAATAATTGGACGCTTCATGTTTCAACAATCGTAACATTCTAAAATTATCACTATAATTTACCTAATCAACCATTCAACCAGTAAACTACTCAACCAGGTCTTTATTAGGTACCCAATAAGCTGTTAATCGTGCATTACGAAGGGGTTCATCATGGCATTTAGTGTGCGCATAATATCCCACCCTTCCCCCGGAGTCTTTGAATTTCTAAGGCAACGCGTGGGGGCCGTCGGCAAGAAGCTATTCGCTGAAGCTGAGATCTCTTTTACTGCTGTAGGGCTCATTCAAGGTAAGGTCGTGGATATGATCGCTGCTGCGGACGTGGCCGAAAAAGCCGCTGACGTCCGCGTCTTTGATCTCAAAGGCATATGTCCGCAGCATATCACCATGATTGGAATTTTTGGAGATATCGCTGAGGTGAAAGCCAGTATTGCAGCGGTTGAACAGGCTGAAGATCTACAATGACTAACCCTGCTTCCAAACATCTTCGGACATTGGCATAGCATCATGCCCTTGTGGGAGCGGCTTTCCAGCCGCGAAATAAAAAGGGCCGGAGGATAGTAAAATGTTACTCGCAAAGGTCATCGGCAATATTTGGTCCACCAAGAAAAAGGACGAGATTTCCGCCCTCAGGCTACTGCTCATCCAGCCTTTGGGCGAAGACCTGCAGCCTGCCGGCAAGGTCATCGTCGCCGCCGATGAGATCGGGGCGGGATTTGAAGAGATGGTCATCGTCACCCGGGGGGCACCGGCCATGCAGGCCTTCAGCAAGGAAAAACTGATCCCTGTCGACGCTGTGGTCATTGGGATCGTAGATAATTTAGAAATGGCGCATGAGGGTGCGGACAGGAAATGATGAGAGCGGAAATTGTCGATAAGGTCCGTGCCGCCGGAGTTGTGGGCGCAGGTGGAGCCGGATTTCCAACCCATATAAAACTGCAGTTCGAGGTGCAGCGGGTCCTTGGCAACGGCGCATCTTGCGAACCCTTGCTTCAAAGCGATCCCTATCTCATGGAATATCACACCGATTCCATATTGGACGGGTTAGCCACTGTAGTGCAGTGCACGACTGCGGAAGGTGGCACTGTTTGCCTGAAATCCAAATACCATCAGGCCGTCGAAAAACTCGCCAAAGCCACTGCAGACAATGGTTACGGCGGAAAGCTTGATCTATTTGAGCTTGAAAACTTTTATCCGGCCGGCGACGAGTTTATTCTAGTCCATGAAGTCCTGGGTAAAATCGTCCCGGAAGGCGGGATTCCGTTAAACGTGCTGACGGTGGTCTGCAATGTCGAGTCTCTATTAAACATATCCCGCGCCATGACCGGACATCCGGTTACGGACCGTTACCTGACGGTTTGCGGTGAGGTCGTAAACCCTGTTATTTGCAAAGTTCCCATCGGCACACCCGCCAGTGCCGTCATCAAGCTCGCCGGCGGACCCGCTATTTCCGAATATGCGCTTATCATGGGCGGACCGATGATGGGAAAGGTGCTGGCAAACGACGATGAGCCGATCACGAAAACAACCAGCGGCATTATCGTTTTACCACCCAACCACAGCGTCATCCGGGACAAACAAAGAAGACTGGATCAGATGCGCTTTATCGCCAAGTCGGCATGTACCCAGTGTTCGAGGTGCACGGATCTTTGCCCGCGCTACCTGATCGGACATGCCCTCGAACCGCACCGAATCATGCGGCATCTGGCATACAATCCGGAGATGATCGGCGAAGTGTTGGAGGATGCACTGATCTGCTCGGAATGTGGTATCTGCGAAAAATTTGCCTGCCCCATGATGCTCTCACCCAGGGAAATCAACGCCGCCATCAAGCAGCACTTGTTGAAAGAAGGAATCAAAAGAGAGCCCAAAAGAGAGACGTATCGCGTCTCTCCGTTTATGGATACCCGTAAAATTCCGCTAAAACGTCTCATGGAAAGACTTGAGGTGACCCGCTACGATTTGCATATCCCCTTTTATGAAGATGGCATCCAAGTGAAAAAAGTCAGCATCCCGTTGCAGCAGCACATCGGCCAACCGGCCCTGCCGGTCGTAAAGGAAGGAGACCGGGTCAAGAAAGGCGACTTGATTGGAGAAATCCCCGAGGGCGCCTTGGGAGCGAGGATACATGCGAGTATAGATGGGGTGGTTAGGTCGGTAAATGAAAAAATAGTTATTACCCAATAGCTGGAGTACTTATGGAACTCAAAGCCATCGCCATGATAGAACTCAATAGCATCGCCAAGGGCGTCGAGGCCGGTGATGAGATGGTGAAAGCCGCCGCTGTTGATCTAGTCATGGCACAGCCGATCTGTGCCGGCAAGTATATGGTGCTGGCTTCCGGCGATGTAGACTCCGCGCAGCGCGCGTCGGAAGTCGGCAAGGAGGTGGCCGGAGAATTTCTAGTGGATGATTTTGTCATCCCCAATGTTCATCCCGCGGTGTTCCCGGCATTGACGGCCACCACCAGGATTCATGACGTCGCTTCCCTGGCTGTCATCGAAACCTTTTCGGTCGTCTCCGCCATCATGGCGGCCGACGCCGCAGTCAAGATTGCGGACGTGGACATTATCGAAATTCGGTGCGCCACCGGCCTGGGTGGAAAATCTTTTTTTTACCTCAGCGGTGATGTGGCTTCGATAAATTCCGCGGTTCAAGGCGGCCTCGATATTTTGCAGGGCACCGGGCTGGTGTTGAGCCATGTAATCATTCCCTCGCCCAGCAAAGATATTGTCAGGTTTGTTTTATGACCGAACTTGCCGAACATTTAAGCCGTATCGTCAATCATCCGCACAATTGGGATTTCTCAGGTGCCGGTCAATTGTATGCCGGCGTTGACATCGGCACCTATAAGGCGATCGTGATTGTTGTCGATGAAAAGGGCGTGCCCCGGGCAGCCACGATGAGACGGGCGGAAGTGGTCCGCAGCGGCCTGATCGTGGATTACGCCGGCGCCCGCAATATGGTCTCTGAAATGATTAAAGACCTCAGGGATTCCAGTCCCCTGCCCATCGAAAAAGGCGCCACCTCCTATCCGCCCCAGACGGAATCCGCAAATATTAACGCCACCCGCTATATATTAGAAGGACTGGGGTTGGACGTTTTAAAAGTTTTAGATGAACCCACAGCCGCCAATTGTGTGCTTAAACTGGAAAACGGGGCCATCGTGGATGTGGGCGGCGGAACAACGGGAATTGCGGTGATTAAAAACGGAAAGATCGTGTTCACCGACGACGAAGCAACCGGCGGTGTGCACCTGTCCCTGGTAATCGCCGGCAATTACAAAATCAGTTATGAACAGGCCGAAGAAGTAAAGATGGACCGGCGGCGGAACCGGGAAATACTTCCCGTCGTACAGCCGGTTATTGAAAAAATTGCCAGCATTGTGGCTTCTTACCTGCAACCTTTTAATGACTTAACCAGGGTGTGTCTGGTAGGCGGAACTTGTGAACTCGAAGGCTTCACCGAAGTGGCACAAAAATCACTGAACCTGGAGACTTTCCGTCCAAAGTTTCCCGGATTCATCACCCCGCTGGGGATTGCCCTGTCTTGTTTGGATGAAAACGGACGCCCCGGTTGAGCTGAAATTACTGGGTAGCTATTAGTGATTTATAAATAGCTTAGTAGTCGATGCCACTAAATGAACATCAACTGCTCGTG
>JBAVYC010000206.1:0-4763 GCA_049698595.1 Desulfobacterales bacterium
ACCTTTGATATTCTTGACATATAACCGTGCCGTGATGACTATTTAACCTAAACCAATATGCTTTCCCCGCTTCATTCAGGAGACATCACCTTTGACAGTAAAATCCAAAGCCCTTGAGGTCAATATAGCTGATTACCACGTTGACGTTATCATAGATACAAAGTATTCCGTCCTCCAGGAAGTAATGTCCAAATATTTTGGTTTGATGGAGGGATTGAATGTCTTTCTGGAAGAGCTATCCCATCCATATAAAAACTGGCGCTTCATTGTCGCAGAAGCGCGAAAATATTCACTGGAATATTTTCACCTCCTAAAAAGCCATCCCAGGGGACCGGAAGCCGCAAAACTGCTGATAGAAATTCTTATCGATGCCGCTGACGCTTGTAAAGATGCGGAAGTGAAAGAGGATTCCATTGATAATATATTGCTGTTTACACAGAAAACCATTAAAGAGTCAGGACCGTATTTAAATAAATTTAAGCCAGTTATCGATGAAACCTTTAACCGCATCCATAGCTTCCGGGATGATTTATTCTCCCTTCTTATAAAGAGCTATTATGCAATCAACCGATTGGCGGAGACGTATTTACATAATTCTCCGGAGTCCTGCACCGATTTTAAGGCGCTTAATCTCCTGCTGATCAAATATTACCGATATACCTACGGATACTGGCTCAATCAGGCCGATCCGCAAACATGGTTTGAAAAAGAAGCAGTTGAAATCGATCCGAACTACCACTTCGATGACTTTTTCAAATCCATATCCCATCAGCGGCTGAAAGACTGGCGGAGTCAGCTGGAGTTGGACTCCCGGGATAAACACATCGAGTCTGAAGCGGTTTTAACCCGCCTGCTCGAACTTCCCGGTTTCGGACAGATTGTGGAAGCCTACAGACAAATCCCCCGTCAGTTCCTTAAAATAAAAGATAAAAAAGGCCTGGCCCGCCATTTTAAATTGATTTTTCTTTTTCATATTATGAATCTTGATGGGTTATCTCTCATCTACGAGGAAACCTTGCGGGATATAAACCAGACCCTTACCTGGATCATCGAGAATGAAAATTTCCACAATATCCAGTCGCTGATCCGCAAGACCTTTACCATTTTAAAAGAACAATCCCGAATGTACCAGGCCACGGCATTGAATTGTGTGCTGAACATGGGAAAAGGCGTGTATAATACCGACGAAATTGATCTTGTCAATTTTTTTATCGATTCCGTCATTGATCTGGGTTTCCAGGCGCCTATGCCGCAAGGCGTGGACGATGATCGGAAGATCAGGGTTAACAGCGCCCATATCCTGAACATCAGAACATGGCTTGAGCTGATTGAAGTAAATCCGAAGTGGTCAACCCGTCTTCTCTCGGGCCTGATAATTCACCTTTCGCTTTGTGGTGTTTTCATTAAAGACATCGATATTTTCCCCCGTGACATCACCCGGTTTTTAAACAGCAGAGTCGATCCGGTATATAATCTTGCCAAACAGCTCACAAGGCTCTTTCCGGCATTTTTTAATGATATCGGCGCCGAGGGGCGATTAAGGGAAATATCCACCAATATTGATGAAAGCACCCATCGCAAGGATAAACTGATTCATTTTTTACGAAAACAAAGTCACGTTGAAAGCAGCAACCGGATCGTTCCTTTTATGAGGGCAATCCTGTACTTCTGGCAGACTCGGGACAAAACCTGTCTAGAACTGTACGTCCCAGCATCGATCTACGATGAAATTGATACAAGCGGGCGGTTTATTGACGGTGTCAACAAGGTCTTCTCTCATTTTGTGGAACAGGGTTTCAACATTCCGGGTGATTTACTGAACCTATCTGAAGATCGCATAAAACTCCTGGTCAAAGAAATTGCGGATGTTCCCGATATCGATCGGCAGCGTGTTGAGCTGGCCATTGCCCTCTATAAATTACTTCATCAGAAATACAGCTTTGACTACATCGAGCTTGGCGGCTATATCGCACAACTGCGGACCGAAGCGCTGCCGGATTTCAGCCGCGCGGAACAGGCTTTAGCGGAACCTGATTTAACTAAGAAGCTATTCATGCTGCTGGATTATATGGAAAAGCTGAAAGCGATCATTTTGTCCGATCAATCGTATGAAATCAAAGAAAATATTTATAAAAAGAGGCATATCACGATTGATATCCCCTCCATGTATGGAAGTTACCATGAAATGAAATTTGACTGTCTGGGGCTTATGTTTCGCTTCGAGACCTTGGTCAATGTACTGTTCGAGGATCTTATCCGGGAAATCGATCTCAGTCTGATTACAAAAGCCACCTTTTACCAAATCTACAGCCTGTTAAGACTGCTTGACAAAGCCTTGAAGCTGGATGGAATCGCATCCGTTGAATTTGAACGCCAGCTGGAATTTTTGGCGCATTCTTTAGAGGTGAGAGGGTTCACTCAAACCCAGTATTTGGATATCTTTAAAGGCTTCGCCCAGGCGGTGAAAAACATTATCCATGACTATTTCCATAATATTCACGGCCAGAACCTGAACCGGATTCTATCTCAAATTTCGCTTGACCGGATTCTGCCAAAATTTCTTCCCGAACAAAACCTGGAAGATCGCGAAAAACTGCAGCATCGGGTGTCTGAAATATTTTTCCGCGAGCAGATCGCACTTTCTCTGGGGCTTCAGCAACTGGATGTGTTTTTAAGCAGAATTCTGACCACCCTTTTCCAGCAGTCCTATAAGTTGCCGGCGGACCAGCTGCATAAATTGCTGCGCTATGATCCTAAAAATGCGATGACTCCGATTGATTCCGCCCGCAACCGTGTGACCGGTATCATCCAGTTGGGTAATAAGGGCGTCAATTTGGTTCAACTGAAAAGCTTCGGCTATCCCGTGCCGCCCGGATTTATGATTACAACTGAAGTCTTTCGCTGTCGGGAGGTTATCGACAGCTATCCCCCGGCCACGAAAAATTTCAGGGACCAGATCGTGCAGAATATGTCCGCATTGGAAAAAGCAACCGGAAAAACCTTCGGCGACCCTCGAAATCCTCTGCTTTTATCGGTACGCAGCGGTTCAGCTATTTCCCAGCCCGGCATGATGGATACGCTGCTGGATGTCGGAAATAACGAGAAAATCGCCGAAGGCATTGCGTTAAAAACCGGCAACGCCTGGTTCGCCTGGGACAATTATCGCAGATATCTACAATGTTATGGGATGGCTTTCGGGTTACAGCGTGATGATTTCGATGCGATTATCAGTGACTGGAAAAATAAGCAAGGAATTTCCTTTAAAAGAGCGTTTAGCGGCAAACAGATGAAAAAGGTGGCGTTGGCATACAGGGAACTGATCCAGGACGCGGGGATTGAAATTCTGGCGGCGCCTTATGAACAGCTATACCTGGCAATCAAGACAGTCCTTGATTCCTGGGAATCTCCTAAAGCCAAAACCTACCGCAAAATAATGGGGATTTCAGACGACTGGGGGACGGCTGTAACCGTTCAGGCAATGGTCTACGGTAATATTTCCCGCAATTCCGGTTCCGGAGTGATTTTTACCCACAACCCCAGATGGTCGGGCGATACATTAAAGTTGTGGGGAGACTTTACCATTGGGAATCAGGGCGAGGATGTCGTTGCCGGATTGGTCAATACAAATCCGATTTCGATTTTTCAGCAGGAAATTGAAATGCGGGAGACCGACATTACCCTCGAAACCCATTTTCCGGAGATCTATAAAGCGTTGAAGGACTGGGCGCATGAATTGATCGACAATAAAAACTGGAGCCCCCAGGAAATTGAATTTACCTTTGAAAACGACGATGTTGAAGATTTATACTTGCTGCAGACTCGTGATATGACTATCCGGGAAAGAAAAAAGGTGTTGACTTTTGACTTTGAAGAGCAGAGTAAAGCCGTTTATCTGGGCCATGGAATCGGTGTCAGCGGCGGTGCCATGAGCGGACGGCTGGTTTTCAGTCTCAAAGAGATTGATGAATGGCGACTTCTTGAACCCGGTACCCATTTGATCCTTGCCCGGGCGGATACCGTACCGGATGACATTCGGGAAATTCATGCCGCCGACGGTTTGCTGACGGCCCGGGGTGGGTTGACATCCCATGCCGCCGTGGTGGCACACCGGCTCGGCAAAACTTGTGTGGTGGGATGTGCCGACCTGGCATGCGATGAATTGGTAAAAGAATGCAATTTTAACCAGGCACTCGTAAAATCCGGTGATTATATCAGTATCGACGGCCAGGAGGGATCTGTCTTTAAAGGTTTGATTAAGGTAAAGGAAGCCTGACAAAAAATGAGCTAAAATTTAAATTGCCTAAAATTAAGGTGTCACTTGGTTCCTTCTATTAATAGCAGGAAGCTGGGTATCCACTTCGCTGCCCATACACATATTGTAGGTTGGGTTAAGCGGGATATAGGCACAATTTAAGTTGGGTTCGCCTATCTTAATACATCTCAACAGTCTGAAATAGAATCAAGATTAGCGAACCCAACAAAATGGATTGCAGACCGTCGGCTTAACCCAACCTGCGATTTATCGTTGAGGCTTAGGAAATGGACACCTCCTATTAAGAATTCACAGATTGGTAAGATACCATACAGCAGGTAATTTAAAGGGAGAATCAAGAATATGGCAACCACAGGTAATTCAGACTTAAAGCTGGGTGTAAATGGATTCGGCAGGATCGGGAAATTGACTGTCTGGCACCATGTTGCACGAAAATTTTTTAATGAAATCGTGGTCAACATCGGTCGGCAGGCCGGGGCATCTCTGGCGG
>JBAVYC010000207.1:0-2133 GCA_049698595.1 Desulfobacterales bacterium
CAAAAAAATAGTTTGATAAAAATCAAGGGGAAAGTTGCTCATTGCCGTAAATCTGAGTCCGGGAAATTCAGAACGGGGATATGGCTGCAAGGCACCCATGCAGAAAATGTTCGATTCGTAAAGGAACTCATCCGGGCTTATCACTATCAGAAAAAGTAAGCGGCCCTGAAAAACTCATTACCCAAACCTATTTACGATTGTGCTTCTTCGTTTCTAGTTTCAGGCTGCCGCGACGATCCAATACGCTTCTGCGGTCTCGGCCTTTTCTTCTATCGAATCTCACTCCAAGTCCTTCCGGACTCAAACGGACAACCCAGGCTTTTAGTTTGACATCCTTTCTTTGCCTATCCCCTGGAATGATAAGTTGAATCATCTGGCCTAAATTAAATTTATTCCTGGTTTTGATATGGGCACCGCCACGGCTTATATTCGTCATCAGACCCTTGTAGTTTTTACTTTTAGATGCGAAAAACATTACTTTACGGTAAAGTTTGCGGGGGTGTTTGCGAGGATCTGTTTTATGCTTGAAAACATTGCTCTGGGCGCTAGGTCGGCCAATTTTAGCCTTATCAATAGATTTTACCAAAGTGTCGATTGGGTTAATTAATGTGGCCCCATAACCGAATCGAAAAGAGGCGTTTTGTAAATCTTTACGCCATTTAATTTCAACACGGACATGCGCTTTGTTATCATTGACAGGAGATGTGGGATCTTTTAGCCTTATATAAATGACCTCTTCCGGATAGATAATTTGATCGGACTCGAAATACACCCCGCTTTTACTGAGATTATACATTTTGGCGGGGTAAAAAATTTCAGGTAACAAATTATCATGCCATATAATCGCTTCAAACTTTAAGCGCTTATTCTCTCTCTGATCAAATTTTAAGTCCACGATTTACCTCGTTGCATGAAAGATCACTCAGGCAGTTCGCCGTTACAGACTTCAAATATTTTTTTTGTTAAGTGATACCGGAAGTTCTTTTATTCTCGAACTATCGAGTTCTTTTTTAACAAGCGCCAGCATTTTTTTACCCACCGAATTCATCTCGCGCGCCATTTCAAGTTCGGATGCCACCTCCGGGTTCAGTTTTATTGCTCTAATCCACCTCAGTTTTTTGAGGGTCGATTCCGGGAACAGCTCAAATCCTGGTGGCGAATTTAAAATAGCGTCTAATAAAAGAAGGTTACTCCCATCGAATAGTGAATTACCAAAATGAGATTTGATTTGCGCTTCAGTCATACCAGACAACCTATCACGAATTTCTCTTTCGCGTAAGAATTTCAGCAGGCAGTCCTCATCCTTCCCCGGCACAGGCGCATTCAATAACTTGGCCTCCAACGCTTCATCCAAGGCAGCGCAAGTTCTTTTAGTCTTTATAATTTCAAATTTCCGGCCTGCATTTTCCAAGACCTCCCGTCTGGCAGTCCGTTTTGCACTTTCATCGAGGTTCCTATTATTGCCGATTATGTCCATTTCCCTGTTAATGAAATTGATCAGCGTTTCAATATCACTATATATTTGTTCGATGGAAGCTGCCATATCAACAGAAAGTTTTAGCCGGGCTTTTTCCGAAATTTGACGGGTTTTTGATAATACGTGCTCTAACATTATTTGATACCCCTTACACCAAGATGTTAAGCTTTATGCGTGCCGACAGATTAAAATATCGGCAATTATTTTAAAAGCTTGATTAAAATATGAAAAATGATGGCGGTATGCTGGAAATGAATAAGTGTTGGGAGGTGTAGTTTAAATTCTATTTGGACGGATTATTGTGATGCTTTCAACTTTTTTCGGCCTTTCTGCGATCCAGGCCGATTCTGCGATCTAAATCGAATCTGCGCTCCCGGTCTGATCTTCTATCAAAGCTCACACCAACTCCTTCCGGGCCCGAACGTACAATCCAACCCCTGAGCCTCGCACCTTTGCGGTTTTTGTTTCCCCGAATATCCAGATTGATTCTTGCGCCCAATGAAATCTTATTTCCGGTTTCGACAAAAGCCCCCCCGCGGCTTATGTCGGTAACTATCCCTTTAAAATGTCTATATTTATGCGCAAAAATTAATGTTTTTTTGCAGGATCTTCTCGGATGTTTCCTTGAATCTTTTTCAGCGTTCAAATTTTTATCT
>JBAVYC010000208.1:0-2568 GCA_049698595.1 Desulfobacterales bacterium
ATCCCGCATTCCAATTCGGGATTAACGGATCGGGCTTTTTTTACGCAAAGTGCCATAAGCTCACCGACACCGTCCCGGTCGAGGGTCGCAAAGGGGTTTTCCGGTAAAATGCCGGTTCGCAAATATCGTATCAAAAACCCTGCTTCGGCATCATCGCGGGACATGCCAAAGGTCGTCTGGGTTAAATCATTGGTACCGAAAGAAAAAAACTCCGCATGTTCGGCAAGCTCATGGGCCGTCAGCGCGGCCCGCGGAATCTCAATCATGGTACCGAACTTGTAGTCTATTTCAATGCCTTGTTCCCGCATCACTTTTTTGGCCTCAACCTCCAGAATTTCACGTTGGACTTTTAATTCATTGACGTGGCTGGTCAGCGGGATCATTATTTCAGGATGTACCTCGATACCTTCTTTTGTAACCATGCAGGCTGCCTCAAAGATGGCACGCACCTGCATGGTGGTCAGCTCCGGAATCTGAATCCCCAGGCGTACACCCCGCAGACCCAGCATGGGATTACTCTCGTGTAAGCTTTCAACTCTTTTTAAAATCTGGGCTTTTTCTTTGATCTGCTGCAAAAGTGTATCGACTTTCTCAAGGGTATCGGCATGCTTGAGGCGAATTTTAAGATCGGTCAGATCATGGTTCAACTCCATGTGATCGGGCAGAAACTCGTGCAGCGGGGGATCAATCAGCCGGGTGATGACCGGCAGCCCATCCATTGCCCGGAAAAGACCGGCAAAATCGTCTCTTTGAAAGGGCAGCAAGGCATCCAGGGCTTCACGGCGCTCGATCGGCAGGTCGCTCATGATCATTTTGTGAAGGTAAGGCAGCCGGCGGGCTTCAAAAAACATGTGCTCGGTGCGGCACAGGCCGATTCCTTCAGCGCCATAAGTCCGGGCGCGCTGTGCGTCTTCAGGAGTGTCGGCATTGGTCCAGACGCCGAGACGCCGAAATTTGTCGGCCCAGGCAAGCAACTTAATCAGCCCGGGATCCATAATATCGGGCACCGTGGTTTTAATTTTTCCGCGGTATACTTCTCCGGCCGTCCCGTCTATGGATATCCAATCACCTTCTTTAATGGTCTCATCGTTTATGCTCATATGGCGCTTGTTAATATCGATCTTCAACTCTGATACGCCGACCACTGCAGGCTTGCCGAACTGTCGGGCAACCAGGGCGGCATGACTGGTGCGCCCGCCCCGACTGGTCAGAATTCCCTGGGCTGCCAGCATACCGTGGACATCATCCGGTTTGGTTTCCGGCCGTACCATAATGACGGCTTTATTATCTTCTTTGGCCCAGATTTCAGCTAAATCCGCATCAAAGGCAACGATTCCCACCGCCGCACCGGGGGAAACATTCAGACCGGTGGCCAGCATGGCCCCTTTGGCTTTGGCCGCGGCTTCGGCTTCACGTTCAAACTGGGGGTGTAAAAAGAAATCGACCTGTTCCGGCGTAATACGTAAAACCGCCTCCTGTTTGGTAATCAATTTTTCTTCGGCCATTTCGACTGCAATGCGAACCGCAGCCTGGGCGGTGCGCTTGCCGCTGCGGGTTTGCAGCATCCACAACTTTCCCTTTTCAACCGTAAATTCCACATCCTGCATGTCACGATAATGCGTTTCCAGTCGTCGAACAATTTGTTCGAATTGGGCATAGATATCCGGCATCTCACTTTTTAACTGCGACAGGTCATTGGTCTGACGGATGCCCGCCACCACATCTTCACCCTGGGCGTTTATTAGATAATCCCCTTCTATCCGGTTTTCCCCGGTGGTACCGTTGCGAGTTAACGCCACACCCGTCGCACAATCGTCACCTGAATTGCCGAAGACCATGGTGACAATATTGACGGCGGTGCCCAGATCGTGGGAAATAGCAGATGCATTGCGATAATCGACAGCTCTTTTGCCGTTCCAGCTTTTGAAAACAGCATCGATGGCCATTTTGAGTTGTTCGTGCGGCTGGCCGGGAAAATTAGTGGTGGTGTGGCGCCTGAAGATTCGTTTGAATTCTTGCGTTAATGCTTTCAAATCTGCAGCGGCTAATTCGGCATCGGTTTTAACGCCGGCTCTGGAGCGACATTCATTAATTTTTTCTTCAAAGACGTCATCGGGTATTCCGGTCACAACACTGCCGAACATTTGAATCAGACGGCGGAAGGAATCATAGACAAAGCGTTCATTACCGGTCAGTTCGACCAGCCCTTCGGCGGTTTCATCATTGAGGCCGATGTTTAAAATGGTATCCATCATCCCAGGCATGGAAAACTTGGCGCCCGAACGGCACGACACCAGCAATGGATTTTGCCGATCCCCGAATTTTTTCCCACTTTCTTTTTCTAAACCTGCGACCGCCAGCAGCACCTGGTCCCACATTCCTTCCGGGAAGGTTTCCCCGGCCGCTAAATATGCATTACACGCTTCCGTGGTTATCGTGAAACCGGGTGGCACCGGGACCTCAATGCGGGTCATTTCCGCCAAATTGGCGCCCTTGCCGCCGAGAAGACCGCGCACGTTTTCCCATTCACCGCCGACATATTTTTCGGCCTGATCAACCTCGTTAAAT
>JBAVYC010000209.1:0-6356 GCA_049698595.1 Desulfobacterales bacterium
ACCATCTTGCATCGGAATTGGTTGGGCCTGAATTATGCACGTACGATGATACGGGAATCCTGGGCTGACTTTTTCAAGGAATTCGACATCCTGCTGTGCCCCGCGGTATCGATTACAGCTTTTCCGCACGATCACACGGAGGATTTTTTCGCGCGTAAGCTTGTGGTAAACGGCGAAGATAGGTCGTATTTCGATACGGCCGTGGCATGGGCCGGGCTGACCGGCATGGCCTATCTGCCGTCGACCATAGCGCCGGTTGGACTGGCCCAAAACGGTCTGCCCGTGGGCATCCAGATTGTAGCGCCCTACCTCGAAGACCGCACCTCCATCCATTTTGCTAAATTGATCGAAGATACTGTGAGCGGATTTATATCGCCGCCCGGTTTCTGAGCTCACTTTGCAATGTTATCCAATCGGAAAGATTAGCGGTCTAGTCTCCCCCTGCGTTGCAACATTGGGATCTAATCTGTCTCACGTTCCATAAGCTCTCCGAAGCGTTTGCTGATCGCCAGGGCCGGATCCAGCGGCACATCCACCGGTTGGCAATCTGGCGGGATACTAATAATCGGCGTTGCCCGAATTTTTTGGCCTTCAAATTGAGGCAGCCATTGGCGCTGGGCTTCCAGCATTTCAATGCACATATCCCGTGTTTCCTTCAACGTGAGAACGGCGCCGGTCAGCGGGTCCAGAGCCGCGGCCTGCACGATCTTATCGGTATCGGCTTCTAAGGCGGCCTCGGCCGTCAGAATCTGAGAATTGATGTTGGTCATGCAGGCAGCTGCACATTGGGACGGCAACGCCCCGATTCTCGTCGGATGCAATCCGGTGCCGTCCGCAAAAGCGGGCACTTCGACACAGCAGCCGTCGGGAAGGTTTGTGATATAGCCGTCATTGCGGACATTGCCCATAAATGCAAAGGGCCTGCCGGTAACCACGGCCTCGATTATGTAAGAGCAGTATTCCACGCTGCGGCTTTCGATGCTGACGGACTCATATTCCAAGGGGTCGTGCTCGGCATATTTGGCCGCCAACGCCTGGCAATAATTATAGTAGGCACCGGTCTCGCCCCCGAAGCCGGGTTCATCGCAGTACAGGTCGAGTGCTTTACGGTTCTTGCGAAACCAGGGGACATACTCGCTGAGATGTCCGGTCGATTCGGTCATGAAGTAGCCGAAATGACGGAAAACCTCGCCCCGGACCTTTTCATTTTTGTAGTATTCCGGTTTTTCGAAAACTTCACGCAGTTTCGGGTAAAGGTCCTGTCCCTGGTGGGTTAGCTTGAGAAACCAGTCCATGTGATTGATACCGCCACAGACATAGCTGATTTCCTCCTTGGGCACTTCACAGTAGCCGGCGATCAGATCAAGGGTCGTCTGAACACCATGACACAGGCCAACGAAGGGAACTTCGGACGCCATGCCAAGGGCCAGGCAGTTGGCCGCCATTGGATTGGCGTATTGGAGCATGATTGCCCCCGGCTTCGCCAGGCTCTGCATATCCTGCGCAATGTCGGCCAGGACAGGAATGCTGCGCAGCCCCCGGAACAATCCCCCCGGACCGAGTGAGTCACCAATGCACTGGTCCACCCCGTATTTCATCGGAATTTTGTAATCGATTTCAAAGGCGTCAACACCGCCGACCTGGACCATGACGACGACAAAGTCAGCATCTTTAATGGCCTCCTTTCGATCCAGCGTTGCCCAGGCCGAGCCGGTCAGTCCGTTTTCCTTGAGCATCCGGTTGGCAAAGGCTTCCATACGCCTTAACTTGGGCTCGGTTCTGCTCATCAACGCAAACTCACTATCAGCCAGCTCTGGGGTGGCCATTATGTCGCTCATCAAGGTCTTGCAAAACACCACACTTCCCGCTCCGATCATCGCAATTTTAGGTTTTGTCATTGTTACACCCCCTGATTATCATCAAGCGCAAACGCTCGATTTAAGTTGTAGATTGTCTGTTGTCTGACGACTGGTTTAAACTAAAGATTTTTTTTGGGCTGCCCATAGTACGCATTGTGACCATGCTTGCGCAAATAATGTTTTTCAATAAGATGCTGTGGTGGTCTGGGTGCCTCCGGATTCAAATGTCTAACATGAACCTCCATTTTTGCCAAGAATTCAACGATCACTGCGTGATAAACGGCTTGGTCGGGATTCTGTCCCCATGCAAACGGACCGTGATTGGCGACGAGCACAGCTGGAATTTGCTCCGGATTAATATTCTCAAAGGTCTCTGTAATCACAAGGCCGGTATTTTTCTCGTAGTCTTTAGCCGTTTCGGCCCTGCTCATCTCGCGTGTGACCGGTATGTCGCCGAAAAAATAGTCGGCATGGGTGGTTCCCATACTACGAATTGGGATGCGAGCTTGGGCACAGGCGGTCGCATATTCCGAGTGAGTGTGGACAATGCCGCCACAGGACGTAAATGCCCGGTAAAGCGCGAGATGGGTCGGCGTGTCCGAAGACGGATTCAGATCGCTGTCGATCACCTTGGCGGTTTCAAGAGATACGCAAACCATATTATCCGGTGAAAGTGCATCGTAAGGCACACCACTGGGTTTGATGACCACTACCGCCCGTTGACGATCAACACCGGAAACATTACCAAAGGTAAACAGAACCAAACCACTTTCAATCAACGCCAGATTGGCATGATAAACGGATTCTTTTAATTTATTTAAATCCATATGCTATGATCCCTCTGCTGTATTTCAATAGTAGGCTTCGTTCCAACGCAGTTCCTTTTTAAAGTCGGCTAATCTCGTTTCCGCATTGATCAGCAATAATTCAATTTGGGCCATCTCGGCAAAATCTTCCAGATGATCGGCTGTTACGGATTGACTGAAAGCGGTGTGATGGGCGCCACCGGCCAAGATCCAGGCCGCCGCCGCAATTTTCAAACTGGGTTTCGGCATCCACATGACGCGTGCGACCGGTAATTTGGGCAAGGGCTCATCCGGCGGAATGACCGCAACATCATTGACTATCATGCGGAAACGGTTGCCCAAATCGATTAGGGTTGCATTTAGCGCATCATGTGCGGCGACGTCAAACACCAGCCGCGCCGGATCGGCTTTGCCCCCGATTGAAAGGGGGTGGACGGCGATTGATGCACGGTCCTTGGCAATGCTGGCGCAGACTTCAAGCATATGGGCTCCCAGCACCTTCATACCGGACGGATCGAGGTGATAGGTATAATCTTCCATGAAAGATGTGCCCCCCTCGAGACCGATGGACATTACTTTCAGGGCTCTGACCAATGCGGCTGTTTTCCAGTCACCTTCGGCGCCAAAGCCATAGCCATCGGCCATGAGTCGCTGGACCGCCAAACCGGGCAATTGTTCCAACCCGTGCAGATCTTCGAATGTCGTTGTAAAGGCATTAAAGTTTCCCTCTTCTAAAAACGCCCGCATACCCAGTTCTATTCTGGCGGATTCCCGCAGGGCATGATGACGGGTGCCTCCCCGGGTGGCCGCTTCAGCAATATCATACAGCTCGGCATATTCACCGATTAGCCGGTCGATCGCCGAATCCTCTATTTCGTTGACGTAGGCAGCCAAATCACCGACGCCATAACCATTGACGGCATAACCGAGACGCAGTTGGGCTTCGACCTTATCGCCTTCGGTAACGGCTACATCACGCATATTGTCCCCGAAACGGGCAATTTTGCCTTTCTGCGCATCATTCCAGGCACATGCCGCCCGCATCCAGGTATTCAGCTTGTCCTGAACCGTCGGGTCCTGCCAGTGGCCGACAACCACCTTTCTTTGTTTGCCCATGCGGGTACAGATGTATCCGAACTCCCTGCCGCCGTGGGCCGACTGATTTAAGTTCATGAAATCCATATCAATCTGCGACCACGGAATATCGCGATTGTATTGGGTGTGTAGATGGAGAAAGGGTTTTTGCAACGCCTTCAACCCCGCGATCCACATCTTGGCCGGCGAAAATGTGTGCATCCAGGTAACGATACCGACGCAGACCGATTCGGAGGTGGCCTCGAGACAGAGCTTTAAAATGGCTTCAGAAGTGGTCAGGACCGGTTTGTACACCACCCGGACAGGGATAGCCTCTGAGGATGAAAGGGCATCGGCAATCGAGCGTGCGTGTTCTGCGACCTGCCTGAGGGTCTCATCACCGTAAAGATGTTGACTGCCGGTCACAAACCAGACTTCGTAATTTTTTAAATCTTGCATCACGTGTTCCTTTCTTATGATCTTCTGGGCCAACTTCTCCGCCAACAGTTGATCCGATTATAAAACGCATTAGGACCGCCAAAAAATGAACCGCAGACAGATTTCGGCGTCTCCCGAGGCCCGTTCAAAGCCAAGCCCCTTGGGTTTTCCCGCTTTAGCTCACCTGGTCGCGGATCTGCTTGAGTGTCTTCATCACATTGTTTTCGCCGCGACCGAAGTAATCATGCAGACGAACGTACTCGGCAAACAGTCGATCGTAAATTTTCTGATTGGCAGGGATCGGCTGATACATTTCATCCTTGAGCCTGGCCATGTGGCGGGCGGCCTCAAAAACGGTGTCATACCCGCCGGCACGGCGGCCTGCCGCCACTGCCCCGAACATGGCGGACCCCAGGGCGGGCGTCTGTTTAGCGGCTGAAATTTTAAAATTACGCCCGGTAACATCGGCATATATCTGCATCAGCATTTTGTTTTTTTCCGGCAACCCGCCGCAGGCCACAAGCTCATCCACCCGCACCCCGTTTTTTTCGAAGGCTTCAATGATGATGCGGGTTCCGTAAGCCGTCGCTTCAACCAGGGCCCGATAAATGTCTTCGGCTTTGGTACCTAAGGTCGCTCCGATTAAAAGGCCCGAGAGATCCACGTCCACCAGCACGGAACGGTTGCCATTCCACCAATCCAGAGCCAGCAGTCCGTGCTGACCGGGTTTTTGCAGGGCAGCCTTTTCTTCCAGCAATTGATGAATATCCATCTCACGTTCGCGAGCCTCGCGCTGATAGGCTGCGGGTATGCAATTATCTAAAAACCAGGCAAAAATATCGCCAACCCCCGATTGGCCGGCCTCAAATCCGAACAAACCCGGAATAATCCCGTCTTCGACGACACCACACATCCCTTCCACCTGCCGCTCGTCCTTACCCAGCAGCATGTGGCAGATACTGGTGCCCATAATCATCACCATCCGTCCGGATCCGGTCACCGTGGTCGCCGGCACGGATACGTGGGCATCAACATTGGCAATCGCCACCGCCGTGCCTGCTTTGAGACCGGTCCATTCGGCCGCCTGAGCGGTGAGTTCACCAGCTTTTTCGCCAATGGGATAAATGTCGCGCGACATTTTTTGATCAACGATATGTTCAAGTCGCGGATCGAGTTCCTTGAAAAAAGTATCTGGCGGGTACCCTTCTTTTTTTGACCACATGGCTTTGTAGCCGGCGGTACACGAATTGCGTTTTTCGACACCGGTGAGCTGCCAGACAACCCAGTCGGCGGCTTCGATCAACCGGTCGGCGGCGTCGTAGATATCAGGGGCTTCATCCAGAATCTGGAGCGTTTTGGCAAAAAACCATTCGGAAGATATTTTCCCGCCATAGCGATCGAGCCAGGTCTCTTCCATCCGGCGCGCGGTGGCATTGATCTTGTCTGCTTCAGGCTGCGCGGCATGGTGTTTCCACAACTTTACCCATGAATGCGGGTTGCGACGATAGTCCGGTAAGGTGCACAGCGGGGTCCCATCTCTTTTGACCGGCAGCATTGTACAGGCGGTAAAGTCGATCCCGATACCGATGACATCCTCAGAATCTACACCGGCTAGAGATAGCATATCCGGGACCGCATTTTGGAAGGTTCGAATATAATCCTGGGGGTCCTGCAGCGCCCATTCGGGCTCGAGTTGTACCGGAGCGCCGGCCAGCGGCAGCTTTTCATCGATTACGCCGTTTTCATAGGAATATATTGAAGTTGCAATTTCTTTGCCCGTCTTCGTTTCCACCAACACGGCCCGGCCCGATTCGGTTCCGAAATCGATCCCAATGGTATATTTGTTTTCACTCATTCTGGCCTCCTCGTTGCAGTAAAGTGCTTAGGGTACAATATTGACTATGGTTTGTCGTTGTTGGCTGCTGGGCACTGGTTTCTGCTTTTGTTCGCCGATCGCTGGATAGCGGCATTACTTATATAAAACTACACTACGCCTCTGGTGCTGCTGCTGCGGCTGCTAAGATAATATGTCAGGGAACTCGCTTCGCTCGCACCCTGACCTACAAAATGATGAGAATCTCGGATACAATCGGTGACCCGGATTCGGTGTTATGAAACCACCGGGCGGGCGGTGTTCATCACCATCGTGCTTCATTGTCGGATACCATATCTCAAAAAC